>NZ_JBFUIN010000553.1:0-2053 GCF_056401855.1 Bacillus sp. P4_D3 | reverse complement strand
CTTATAGCCTTTATGGTGTAGAACGATACAGCCTTTTGCTAAAGCGAGCGAAGCAAGACCGTAATCTTGCGTTACGATTAAATCTTCTTTTTTTGCTAACTGCATAATTCGGTAATCCGCAGCATCTGCTCCGGAATCAACATAAATTGTTTCCACACCTGCTGGCTGCTTAGCATTAGAATAATGAGAAAAGCTAGTAACGAGAGTAACAGGAATTTCTGCATTCGTAGCTTCAAAAATAATCACATCTTTTACAGGACAAGCATCTGCATCAACATAAATTTTCATATTTATCACTCCTATAAATAGGTTCGAGTTGATAATAATGGTAGATTTAGGTTTTGTCAAACGAGAATGCTCTATCCTGCATTAACGGGCAGTATGATTCCAACCTCAAAAATAAGTGATTACGAGGAAGTTAGGTGGTGGATCAACTCTCCATAAAAGTCCGATTGGTGAAGGCTAATAATCAGTGGGGATGGACAGAACCCCCGCTGATTAAAGTTATTTTTCACAAATCAAAATTGCCTCACGCAAACGAGAAATACCTTCCTCAATTTGATCAATATTCACTTTCCCGTAAGATAAACGAATATAACCATCTTTCGCGCCGAAAATACTACCTGGCATAAAGGCGATTTCTTGTTTTAAGCTCTGCATAATGAGCTGTTTTTCGTTTATCGGTTCGTTTAATTTCCCCCATATGTATATACCGCCGGTCGGGTTTGAGAAAGAGATTTTATCGTGAAGTTTTTCGTTTAGGGCACGGACGATAATGTCTCTTTTTTCTGCTAGTTGTTTTCGTAAAGGAACTATATGCGACTGAAATGGTACGGTTTCGAAAAATTGCTGCATAAGCCATTGCGGGAATATACTCATTCCTAATTCCATTTGGTGACGCGCATCTGATAATCGTTCGACTACAGACTGCGGGGCGACAAGCCAGCCAACTCGTAACCCTGGCGCAATCATTTTTGATAAGGAATGTACATAAATGACAGTTCCGTTTTCATCAATCGATTTTAAAGTAGGGCAAGGTTGTTTATTTTCTAACGTAAGTAAACTAGACGGATCATCTTCAACAATCGCAATTCGTAAGTCTGCACAAAGTGATAACAGTTTTTTTCTACGGTTTGGATGCAGCATCGTTCCCGTAGGGTTTTGGAAATTTGGATTTAAAAAGATCATTTTAATACGATGCTTTCTATATAACTCTTGCACATCATCCGGATTAATACCATGCTCATCGACAGGTAATGGGAAAATACGAATACCTGCTGATTGGAATAACGGTAATGAATAGCAGTGTGATGGACTTTCGAAAGCGACTGCATCACCTGGATTTAATAAACATTGTACGATAAGGTGAAGTGCTTGCTGGGCGCCGGATGTAATCATAATCGACTGTTCGGTCGCTTCAATTTTTAAATAATCCTTCATATATTTTACTACCGCTTGTCTTAGCGGGAGATAGCCCTGCGGATGATCGTAACTTAATGACTGTGTTAACGGTTGTTCTCGTAAAATCATTTGTAGTTGATCGTGAGGATAAAGGTTACAACCGAGCTCTCCGTTTGCGAAATCAATCATGTTTTCATTTTGCTGTACTTGCGCCCGAATATGGCGAAGTAACGGTAAATTTGGTAAAAAAGTCCCGCCTTCTACGAAACCTCTCCAGTTCGGCGTTAATGTTGGAGAAACGCCCCACATATGTGTGCTCACACGTGTACCTTTACCGGTCGTGCTTTCTACAATTCCCATTGCGCGAAGTTCATTATAAGCAGTCGTTACCGTACTTCGGTTTACATTTAACTKCGTAGCTAATTTCCGTTCTGAAGGGAGGAAGCTACCTGGGGGAAGCTCTCCATATGTAATGCGTCTTTCAATAAAGTCAACAACTTGCTGATAAATTGGGATTTTGCTGTCGTTATCTAGCTTCCATTCCATAAAAACGCCTCCGTATCTCTTAACTACATCAAGTATAACAAATTGGCTGGGTAAAAAAACAGCCAATTGGACGGTGTTATATCCAGCCAATTTTACTATGCTAAAT
>NZ_JBFUIN010000552.1:0-2053 GCF_056401855.1 Bacillus sp. P4_D3 | reverse complement strand
TATTATAGGAGTTATATTATCTTTCTATTTAACTTTTGTCAACTTAATTTTCGTAACGGTTTACAATTATAAATTCAATTATTTCTCTTTATGCAAATACTCAAGTTCTTTTCGAAGTGCCTGTTTTAAAAACTTTCCAACAGATGTTTTCGGTATTTCTTCCATAAATACAATATCATCTGGTAACCACCACTTCGCAAACTGCGGTTTTAAAAACTCATATATCTCTTCTTTTGTAACCGTACTATTTTTCTTTTGAACAACGCAGGCAACTGGACGCTCTTGCCACTGGGGATGAGGAACTGCAACGACAGCCGCTTCAAATATAGCGTCATGTGCCATTAGAGCATTTTCAAGGTCAACGGAGGAAATCCATTCCCCACCGCTTTTAATAACATCCTTCGTACGATCAACAATTTTGACGCAACCTTCCTCATCGACTGTAACGACATCGCCAGTATATAACCATCCATCACGGAACCCTTCCACCGTACGCTCATCGTTATAATAGCTTGCAGCGATCCATGGCGCTCGTAAACATAGTTCTCCCATCTCCGTACCATCCCACTTCACTTCACCATTTGTACCGACTACTTTCATCTCTACACCAGGGACAAGATATCCTTGCTTCGATCTTATCTCAAGTTGTTCTTCATACGCCAAATCTGTTTCATAGCTTTTTAGACGTGCAAGCGTTACGAGTGGACTCGTTTCAGTCATGCCATATGCATGTACGAAAGGAACATTATATTTTTGCTCAAACGCTTTAATAACGCTTTTCGGTGCAGCTGCGCCTCCGCATAGTAATCTCGTTATACTAGATAAATCATAACTATTATTTTCTAACTCTTGTAAAACACCAAGCCAAATTGTCGGCACACCCGCAGCTATCGTTACTTTTTCAGTTTGAATCATTTCTAATAAAATTTTCGGAGTAAACATCGGTCCCGGAAGAACTTGTTTTGACCCAAACCAAGTAGCTGCAAAAGGAAGTCCCCAAGCGTTCACATGAAACATTGGCACAATAGCCATTGCTGCATCACTTTCCGATAAAGCTGTCGTATCCGCTAATCCAAGTGCCATACAGTGCAACACTGTACTACGATGTGTATAAACAACACCTTTTGGATTCCCTGTAGTCGCTGACGTATAACACATACCAGCAGGTGTATTTTCATCAATATCTTTAACAAATTGGAAATTTGGGTCGCCGTCTTCTAAAAGTTTCTCATAATGATATACAGGCTGAAGGGTAGTTTTTGGGAGCTCCTCTTTATCAGTCATAATAATATATGCTTGTACAGTCGATAATTCAGACTGGATATTCTCAATGAGTGGTACAAGATCTTCATCAATAAGTAAAATACGATCTTCTGCATGTTGAATAATGTATGAAATATGTTGAGGAGATAAACGAATATTAATTGTGTGTAATACGGAAGCAATACCTGGAATAGCAAAATATGCTTCTACATGTCGATGATGATTCCACGCTAACGTTCCTATGCGCTCGCCTTCTTTAATTCCAAGCTTTTTTAACGCACTGGAAAGTCTTCTTGTCCTTTCCCCTAGCTGCTTATACGTTAATGTCGTAACTGTATCATGTGTCCGTGAAATGATTTCTTTCTTTGGGAATAGTTTTTCTGCCCTTTCCATCATAGAACTAATTGTTAGAGGTACATTCATCATCATATTGTTTACATCCTCCCTTTAAAGCGTTTTCATTTCGTTCATTATAACAGACTTCTACAAATAATTACGACATTTTCTGTATTTTCTGAATTATTTCTTTGGAAATAATTCTACTAAATAAGAACCATGTTTGAAATACACACGATACAAAACATGGTTCTCTCCAATTTAAAAACTATCTACCTTTTTTCTTACTTTCTTTTTTAACTTAAAAATGAAACGATTACTGTACTCTTCATTTTCAACTAAAAGTTTATACGTTTCTAACACTCCTAAAACACGAACGAAAAGATAGAAACCTATAGCAATAAGAACAACACAGTAAGGATAATACTGCACGAGCTCTCCTGAAGTGATATGC
>NZ_JBFUIN010000551.1:0-2057 GCF_056401855.1 Bacillus sp. P4_D3 | reverse complement strand
CTTTACCTCAACACGTACATAATCCGTCTCTCCTATTTCATTTAACTTTCGCTCAACCTCTTTTTTCACGCCTACAATATCTTCTTTTTCCTCTTTAATTTCCCTACTCACAATGGTATTTCCTTGATCAGAAAGTAATACTACTTCAGCATTACTTAAACCCACTTCATTTGGTATATTAAAATAGCAATTCACATACGAATCTTCCGATGGATTTTTGTCTTCTCCTAATTCCCTTGGCAAAATTAGTGCTTCTATTCCACTTCCTGCATTCACCATTGGATTCCTATACAATTTATTCCCGACTGCGATTGCAATATTCGCCGTTTTAATTGTTGATTGTACTGTTGTTGAACTAGAACCCCCTTCTCTTACATTTGAAGTTAATGAAATTTCAATCTTTTTATTATATGCAGAAATCGCTGTATCTTCTCTTGTATTTCGTACATGGATATTAACATCTTCACTATTATATGTAATGCGTCCTATCGTATTTTTACTATTTGAAAATACATTATCTCCTTTTTATTAACATCCTCATCCCCTAAATTACCGTAAATTTTTTCTGGTTTATTTTGATTCTTAAATAACAATCTCTTATCTTGTTTTATCGCTAACCAGCTATATAGAGAGGAATACTTTCTTACTTTTGCCATATTTCTCTCCACAAACATGGCAAAAGTAAGAATCCTCCAATAATTCAGCAGCACATTTTCTACATTTCTTCATTTTTATAACCCCTTTTTCAATCATAGCTTTTTCTTATAATATCCCTATATACATTTATCGTAATATAAACTCTCTCTTTTTCCTATTTATCGAATTATAACTTCCCGCCCGGACCGTTGATTTTTTACAGACTGTGTCTTAACCTCTTTTTCCGTTCTGTGTCAACATGAAAAAATAACCCTTCACCTGACCCAAAAGGGTCAGGTGAAGGGTTATTTTCTTAGTTTCTATCATTTATTATTGTTTTCATTTAATAAAATTTAAAAGATATCAGAGTGTTGGAAACCCTAAAGGGTTTCTCAACACTCTGAAAAAAATCAACCGGACGGTTGATTTTTTATCGCCTACTATAATGTGCAGTGTCAATCCCTCGCTGCGCTAACCAATGATATGTTTCGCCTTTTACAACAAGAGGTACAGATTGCAACTCTTCTATCGTCTTCACGCCAAGAGCTGTCATAATAAATTTTAAATCTGTATGTAAAAGATCGATTTCATCCACTAACTTCTCAACACCATCTTGCATTAAAATACGTAAAAAGTATCCAGCAAACGCAGTTGTATTCGCCCCTAATGCGATTGCCTTCGCCACGTCAATTGCTGTTTGTATACCCCCAGATGCAATAAAAGAGAGGTTATTATTTATAGAGGTTGCTTCAATAATCGAGGTAGCTGTTTGTATGCCCCAGTTATTAAAATAAGAAAGCATTCGCTGTCTTCTTTCATTTTCAACAGCAGCAAAATTCGTACCACCTTGTCCGCCAATATCAATTGCTGTTATACCTATACTCGCTAACTGTTGTACTGTTTCCTTACTCATTCCAAATCCCACTTCTTTTACAATGACAGGAACTTTACTGTTTAAAACAATTTGTTCAATTCGCCGAAGTACACCAGTAAAATCACGGTCTCCTTCTGGCATCGTTAACTCTTGTATGACATTTAAATGAATTTGCAGTGCATTCGCTTCAATCATATCAACGGCACGCTCTGCCTGTTCGACAGTTGCCTCACTCCCCAAATTAGCAAAGAAAATACCATTTGGGTTTACCTTTCTGACAATCTTATAAGAAGCCGCCTCGCTTTCATTTTTTAAAGCTGCCATTTGCGATCCTACAGCCATAGCAAGGTTATGATGTTTCGCTACATATGCTAATTGCTCATTAATATGTAATGTTTGCTCTCCTCCACCACCAGTCATCGCATTGATAAAAATCGGCGAACTTTCACTAAGTTCGCCGATTTTTATCAATGCGATGACTGGTGGTGGAGGAGAGCAAACATTACATATTAATGAGCAATTAGCATATGTAGCGAAACATCATAAC
>NZ_JBFUIN010000550.1:0-2057 GCF_056401855.1 Bacillus sp. P4_D3 | reverse complement strand
TTTTATTTAAACAAATCAACTTGATTCTTTCATGCAAAACGAATTAGCAATATCCATCCGTATTACATTGCATACCTTCAAATGAATTTGTTTTATCCTTTTCGATTTCTTTATCAATTACTCTTTGTAACGTTTCTTTACTAGCAAGCCCTTGAATGACTTCATCACCAATCATGACAGTTGGTACCGCCATAATATTCGCTTCATCATATGCATGCTGAATTGCTTCTTGATGTTTTTCTTTATATTTTCGATTTACTAAAGCATCTTTAAATTCAGCTTCAGGAAGCCCTACTTCTACCGCTAGTTTTGTTAACACATCAATATCTTCAATGTTTTGTTCTTCTTGGAAAAATGCGGTGAATACGCGGTGATGATACTCATTTCCTAGTCCACGTTCTTTCGCAAATTCACATCCTTCAAAAGCTAAATGTGTATATGGATGCGGTGAAACACGTGGCAGACGCATTTCAACCCCTAATTTTTTTGCAGTAGGAAGAATGAAAGAATCCCATGAACCTAACTTATCTGGCTCATTCCAAGGATCTATTTTAGAATATGGACTTGGACGCAATTCAAATGGCATCCATTCGATTTCCACATCTTTCTCTTTCGCTACTTCATCTAATGGACCTTTTGCTAAAAAGCAAAACGGACATATAAAATCTGAGTATACTTTCATTTTCACAGCCATATTATTTGCACCTTACCTTCTTTTTATTTTCAGATGTAACCATGACAGTTACAATTTTAAGAAAAAAATATGCATTCTCTTTTAGAGACTTGCGATTATCATATTATGCATTCATTTTTTGTTGTAAAGATTCAAATAACTGCCCCATCGTAATATTTCTCAAAACTTCTTCCATCGCGGATTGTGCTTGAATTAAAATAACTTCTAACACCGCTTGAATATTCGCTCCAATTGGGCAATCTGGATTCGGTTGCTCGTGAAAATGAAATAGTTTGTCTTCTTCTACTACATTCACTGCATGATACACATCTAACAATGTGATTTCATGTAAATCCTTTAATAATCCCGCGCCACCTGGTCCGCGATTTACATAAACAAATCCAGATTGTTTCAAGTAAGACATTATTTTACGAATGACTACCGGATTTGTATTTACACTTTCGGCCATATAGTCCGAAGTGCAAACTGAAGATGGATTGTTTTTTAAAATAGATAAAATATGAACAGCTATAGAAAAGCGGCTACTAATTTTCATCGTAATCACCACCCGATGTAATCATTATAGTTACAACCGAAAAATAAGTCAATCCTTTTTATAGATTTTTTATAAGCAAATTAAAAAAGTGTCCCATTATGATATATGAGACACCTCTTTTTATTCTGCAAATAACTCTTGGAATTCTTCAATAAATAGCTGTACAGCGAGTGAAGAATCCTTTAATGAAGGAACAGCTAAAGCAATTTCTCTCCATACTTGTGGTTCCAATTCACTCGTTTGTATATTCTTTGGTAAACTCGTTAAAGATAACTCAGCCAAAATTGCGATTCCCAATCCTTCTTGAATCATATTTAAAGCTGTTGTAACTGTCGAAATTACATATTCAGCCCGAAGTGGTACGTTCGCTTGTTTAAACATATCAATAATGGGAGGTTCATATCCACCCTTACATAATATGATTGGTTCATTCTCTAAATCACTTATTGTAATAGATTTCTTCTTACACAAAGGATGATCCTCTCTTAAGACAACAACCATTTTCCCCTTCGTTAAGGGCACGATCTCCATATCTTTATTAGGCAAAATAACAATTCCGATATCAATTACTCGTGATAATAGCCAATCTTCTACTTCTTTAAGTGTACCTTCACAAAGAACTAATTCTAAATTCGGATACTTTTCACGAAAGATATTAATCATTTTAGGTAAGAAATATGCTGAAGCACTCGGAAAACTCCCGATTCGAATCGTTCCAACTTCATGCCCCTTCTCCATCGCAACTTCTTGCTCAATCTTCTCCACACCGTTCAAAATTTCTCTAATATGTACAAGAATTCGGTTTCCCACCTCTGTAACGATTAGCCC
>NZ_JBFUIN010000549.1:0-2062 GCF_056401855.1 Bacillus sp. P4_D3 | reverse complement strand
GGCCTATAAAGCACGACATCAAGGGGATAGTGTTAAATTAGAAATACTTCCAGTCCAATATGCAGATTATTCACTATGGCAACAACAGCTACTAGGTGATGAAACGACACCAGATAGTCTTATTTCAACACAATTAGATTTTTGGAAAGAGGAACTAAAAGGTTTACCAGATCAAATGGAGTTACCTGCAGATTACCAGCGCCCAATTGAAACTAGTTATCGCGGGGAAACAATTTATTTTCATATAGATGAAGGTATGCATAGTAGGTTAGTAGAGCTCGCTCGTAAAAATGGAGTTAGTTTGTTTATGGTGTTGCAAGCAGGACTAAGTGCGCTATTTACAAGATTAGGTGCTGGTACTGATATACCAATAGGTAGTCCGATTGCTGGAAGAAACGACGATGCACTCTCGGGTATAGTCGGTTTATTTGTAAATACATTAGTGTTACGTACGGATACATCGGGAGATCCAATCTTTAAAGAGTTATTGAATAGAGTGAAGCAGGCAAATCTAGCAGCTTATGAAAATCAAGATGTTCCATTTGAACGACTCGTTGAAGTGTTAAACCCAGTACGTACTCGAAATAGTCACCCGCTGTTTCAAGTTATGTTAGCTTTTCAAAATACGCCAGAAGCAACGTTTGATGTTCCAGATTTAGAAGCGAGCCTTGAAATTCAAAGTGTTGGCTCTGCAAAATTTGATTTAACATTTGAAATTAGCGAGAGTAACGGAGTTGATGGTACTCCAAACGGCTTACACGGATTGTTAGAGTTTAGTACCGATTTATATAAACGTGAAACGGTTCAAAAACTAATAGAACGATTCATTCTGTTATTAGATGATGCGGCAAGACATCCGGATCAATCAATTGGTAGATTAGAAATATTAACTTTAGCAGAGCGAAATACAGTTTTAGAAAAGTGGAATGGTGGTTTTCAAATTGTACCTGAAATGACATTGCCACAATTATTTGAAAAGCAGGCTTATGTAAGTCCAAATTCTATTGCTGTCGTCTTTGAAGATGAAAAGCTAACTTATGAAGAGCTAAATAGAAAAGCGAATAGAATAGCTCGTTTGTTAATAGCGAAAGGAATCGGTCCTGATCAACTCGTTGCTTTAGCGATGCCGAGATCTTTAAATATGGTTGTAAGCTTACTTGCTGTTCTTAAAGCTGGTGCGGGATACCTTCCGTTAGATCCGGATTATCCGTCAGATCGTATCTCATTTATGCTACACGATGCGAAACCATCATGTGTTTTAACAAATTCAGATGTGGAAATTGAATGTGATGAGGCACTAAAGATTTTAGTTGATGATGTGAACATAATAGAAGAAATTGAGAAATATAGTGAAGACAATATTGATGAAATGGAGCGCATTAAGCCGTTATATCCTTCACATATTGCTTACGTTATTTATACGTCAGGCTCAACAGGTAGACCGAAAGGCGTTATGATACCTCATCAAAATGTAGTAAGACTTTTAGGAGCAACTGATCATTGGTTCCAATTTGACGCAGACGATGTGTGGACGATGTTCCATTCATACGCTTTTGATTTCTCAGTTTGGGAAATTTGGGGACCTTTATTATATGGAGGGCGTCTAGTCGTAGTACCACATACTGTAAGTCGCTCACCGAAAGAATTTTTACAACTGCTTGTTCAGGAAAAGGTGACTGTTTTAAACCAAACTCCATCAGCGTTCTATCAACTGATGCAAGCAGATCGTGAAAATGAAGAGATTGATCAAAAATTATCTTTACGATATGTTGTTTTTGGTGGAGAAGCACTTGAACTAACTCGATTAGAAGATTGGTATAGTCGTCATCCTCATAACTCACCGAAGCTGATTAATATGTACGGTATTACGGAGACGACGGTACATGTTAGTTATATTGAATTAGATGAAAGTATCGTATCTTTACGGGCAAATAGTTTAATCGGGTGCAGTATACCGGATCTTAAAGTATACGTATTAGATAACTATTTACAACCGATGCCACCTGGAGTAGTTGGAGAAATGTATGTTGCAGGTGCAGGGCTCGCTCGTGGATATTTAGGA
>NZ_JBFUIN010000548.1:0-2070 GCF_056401855.1 Bacillus sp. P4_D3 | reverse complement strand
CATTGATAATGCAGTTACAATTGCTAATTTATTATATTTCAACATCTTTTCCTCCTATTAATAAACGATCATCGTGCCAAAAATTCCATGAAAAACATGTAACTTCTTTATCTATTTCACGCTCGCATCTTTTTTACGAAGATCATCAATAATTATTTATACTGCTTGTACAATTTTCGCACTTGAAATTATGTAATATCTTAAAACATAAAGGTATTTACCTTAATCTTACCTACTGCAAGAAACACTATAATGTTTCACCTGATAAAAGATGATCGTTGACCTCTCACGTCTATCATTCCCTTTCTCACTTTCTATCAAATAACCTCTTTGTCCATTTTACATAGTGCAAAGGTGACCTCGCAACTCTTACAAAGATTCTTTTAATTTCTTAAAAAGGAAAAGTGTAGAGCATGCTTTCCTCTACACTTTTAAAATGAAACGCATTGTGCAAAATGCATTGACACATCCACAGACAATTATATGCTGATTTCATATATTTTTAAAGACTTTTGTTACAAAAAAAAGTTTTCTTGTAACAAAAGACAAAAAAATGTTACAAAAAATTCTTTATATCATACTTCTTCAAATCAAAGTTTCATTCATGACTTTGCAAGTTTCTATGATTATACAATTGATTTTGTGCCTTTCTAAACAAATCTTCAAAAGTTTTCCCTCCTATCGGATAACTTGCTGCCCCAAATAATAGTGTGACACTTAATAAATCATTCGCTATTTCATTTTGAATATTTTTGATTAATCGGTTTGTTATTGTTGACTTTTCATAGCCATTATCAACAGCTACGATAACATATTTATTTTCATCCCATTTAGTAACGACATCACCTTTTCGAATTGTCTTTACAATGGTATGTTCCAATTTTTGCACTAACACTTCCAACCTTTTTTCTTGCACTGTGTCTTTTAATTCTTCCCATTCTTTTACAGAAAGAATGTACACTGTAATATTACGAGAATCTCGTTCCGATAAAGCAGCTAATTTCCCAAAAAAATCAACAACAAAATCGTTGCTTGCCATTCCTCCTACTTCCGTATTCATACGCCCACTCTCTCTTTTATCATACCAATGTCCAAAATAGCAGCTTAGTATCATTTGCAATATATAAATAATAAAGACGGTATAAAATGATCGCGAATCCAGTTTTGTAATTACATCCTGCAGCGCAATCCATTCTGTAACTGCCACTGTATTCCCAAGTAGTAATCCACTTATTTTCCCTTTATATTTCATACTTTCCCTCCCTTCTATACTAATATATGCTTCTATAACAATAATGTTTTTCTACAAAATAAAAAATGTACATATTCCATGTACATTTCTACTTAAGCTCGTATACCTTTTCTATTTTATTTCATATATATACTATATATCGTTTTTAGAAAGGAGTGACCTATATGCCTCAAAAAGAAAATCTATCAGATATTATGCGCTTACTAGCTGGCTTTTTATTATCATTAAAATTACTATTTAACTCTTTCGGAATAAACTTCATTACAAACGATCAAATTGACGCTCTAGTAAATGTTATTTCATTTCTATTCATTCTATATTTTGGATACAAAAATAACTATGTTGGAAAAAAAGGAGTGGAACAAAAGAAATTACTCAAGAAGCACAATCTTCATTAAAGAAGGAACCTTTCGCACAGGTTCCTTCTTATCATATTCTGACAACCACTTCATTTGTTTGTAGCGGTCCATATGATACTCCTTTATATTGAAATGTATATGTAGCCTGAAATAATGAATTGGGAGGAGCTTTATCTTTATTTGCTTTTATTTGACAAATTAATTCTACCCTTTCACTCGGCGATAGATTATCGATTCGCCACCTTACAAGCTGAAATAAAAACTCACTTATTCCCTTATCTGCTTTTAAAGAGTTTGGGATATACGCGAAATAATCACGAATCATATGACTTACAACTACTCGCGAAATCATTTCAACACCTTTGTTTTCAACTTCAAGTCGAATAATTAGTATGTCATTAACATCATAGATTATCTCATATGAAAATTTTTCTTTATACATACTACGGATTTGCAATG
>NZ_JBFUIN010000547.1:0-2077 GCF_056401855.1 Bacillus sp. P4_D3 | reverse complement strand
ATTCATTACTTTGATCTTGATGCACCGTTATGGTTAGTAGAAGAGCCAGAAGGAATGACTTACACTGGTCCAAAGGTAAACCTGCATTCTGTAGTGAATATACAATCTTAGAAGGAGTACCTAGTAAACTATCTTTTAAGGAGGATATATTATGAAAAAAGTGGGGACTGCATTATTAACGACATTATTCATTTTTTCATCTTTCACATCGGCAAATGCCGAAGAGAAAAAAGATAAGAAAGCATTTATTGATGTGGCAGCTGCGACGTTATGGACCGCACCAGATTCGCTTCGGCCAATCGATGCACCGAGTGCAACAAATCCAGTTGATTTGTGGAAGTGGACGAAATCAATGACGCTTGATGAGAAGCTTTGGTTAACGAGTGCAAATAAATTAGAAACGCAAGCGCTACTCGGTCAAGAGGTAACGGTTGTTGATAAGAAAGGTGACTGGGTGAAAGTATTAGTCCATGGTCAGCCAACACCACGAAACGAAGTAGGTTACCCGGGATGGATGCCCGAAAAACAATTAACGTATAATCAGGAATTTGCAGATAAAACAAACGAACCTTTTGTATTAGTAACGAAACCGACAGCAATTGTATATATTAACCCTTCTGAAAAACATAAATCACTAGAAGTAAGTTATAATACGCGATTACCACTTTTGAGTGAAGATGCTATTTCGTACCGCGTACTATTACCAAATGGTCAGAAGGCGTGGCTACGGAAAAATGATGGAACTGTTTACCATTCTCAAAATGATATTCCGACTCCAACAGCTGATGATTTAATAAACACCGGCAAGATGTTTTTAGGCTTACCGTATATATGGGCTGGTACAAGTGGGTTTGGTTTTGATTGCTCTGGATTTACACATACGATTTATAAATCACATGGCATTACCATACCGAGGGATTCTGGGCCACAATCAAAAGCAGGAATTGCGGTTGATAAAGAAAACCTACAAAAGGGCGATTTAATATTCTTTGCACATAATCAAGGAAAAGGTAGTGTTCATCACGTTGGAATGTATATTGGTGATGGAAATATGATTCACTCTCCAAAAGCTGAAAGATCGGTAGAAATTATACCGCTAAATACACCAGGATATATAGAAGAATACGCTGGTTCTCGTCGTTACTTACCTTAAAAAATAGAGGGGGTTTTGAAATGAAAAAGGTAGTTCGCTATTCATTAGTTAGTACTCTATTAGTTTCTTCATTTTTAGTTGGCTGTGCAAAAGAAAAAACAACTACAAAGCCGAAAGATGAGAAGAAAGTATTACAGCTACTAGAAACGGGTGAAATTCCATCATTAAATTCAGGGAAAGTAACAGACGCCGTATCGTTTAACGTTTTGAATAATGTAATGGAAGGGTTATTCCGTTTATCGAAAAATGATGAAGTGATCCAGGCTGGGACACAGAAATATGAAGTGAGTAAAGATGGAAAGACATATACATTCCACTTGCGAGATGCGAAATGGTCTAACGGTGATCCAGTAACAGCTCATGATTACGTATATGCTTGGAAGCAACTTATTAATCCAGATACAGCCTCTCAATATGCATATATTGCGTACGATGTGAAAAATGCGGAAAAGATAAATAAGAAACAATTAGGATTAGAAGAATTAGGTGTGAAAGCAAAAGATGATAAAACGTTTGTTGTGGAATTAGAACATCCAGTACCGTATTTTACAAAACTACTTATTTTACCGTCGTTCTATCCAATTAATGAAAAGTTTGCGAAAGAGCAAGGTGATAAATACGGTTTAGAGGCAAATAAAGCGGTGTATAATGGGCCGTTTACGTTGTCGGAGTGGAAGCACGAAGCAAGTTTTACAATGAAGAAAAACGATAAATATTGGGATAAAAAAGAAGTGAAGTTAGATGAAGTAAACTATCAAATTGTTAAAGAAATTTCAACAGCGGTAAATTTATATGAAACAGATAAAGTAGATAGAGCTGTCATTTCTACAGAATTCGTAGATAAATATAAAAATAATAAAGAACAGAAACAATATACAGATCCAGTTATGTATTTCTTCCGTTTCAATGAAAATGTACCGATTC
>NZ_JBFUIN010000546.1:0-2077 GCF_056401855.1 Bacillus sp. P4_D3 | reverse complement strand
TAATTGGAGATTGTTTAGGCGTCACTCATTCATTATCTCAAGCAGCCGCAAGCGGTCTGTATGTTGGAAAATATTTATCTGACATTTAAATACTCTAATTAAATGGAAAGGGAGCAACTAATTGCTATTGCTCCCTTTTCCCTATTACTTCTCTTATAACACATGATGCAATCTGCTATTAAAAAGAACGTACATATTATACAGATGTAAACAAAAAACAACTCCAAAATCAACTTTTATTGTATATTTTGGAGTTACTTTACGTTTATTCTATGATTGTTTCTAAAGGTAAATCTGTATAGGAATTATCCTCACCTATATTCAAGATTACTTCACATTGACGTAATCTCAATTCAAAGAGCGTTATAGGATCACGATAAACTTCAGGGTTTGATTTCATTTTATGCAGTTTATCTTGTTTTTCTTTTATTTCTAAATGAGTGTTTTTTACAGCTTGTTCCAACGCGCCAAATGGATTTCTAAAGAACATATTAATATCCCGCTCTTGTGTGTTTTCAAACAGCTCAAATTGCAAGAAAAACTTCTTCATAATAGAAGCCGTTACATCGGTATAATCTTCATTTTCTAAATACTGTTTATATTTGTTATATAGCATAGCTTTATTTTTAGGAAGAACTCCAAATAATTTACCGGCACTTTTCAGTAAAAATTGTGCTGGCGTAAATCGGCGTAAAATATTTACTTCTTCCATTTGTATTCTAGTTGTCATTCTATCAGTATCTCTGCGCCAGTCATCAATTACTTTAAAGTCACATTCTAACTGTATTCGATTTTCTCCAAATAAAGAATTAAGTCCTTCACTGGTTTCTTCTAAGTACAATTGACTTTGAAGGAGCTCGTTATTAGAAGTCGCAATCCAATTTTGCATAGAGCGAGCAAGATTAGGTAATACAGTTTGTTCTAGATATTGTTTCACTCTTTCATTCATCGCTGTGTTTAGTTCAATATCAATGTGACCAAAATCGCTTTCTTCACTAATTAAATCGGAACAACTCTGCAATAGTTTCGGAATATGTTCTGCAAGATCATTAGTAATTTCGTTTTTCATTGTACGATATGATTCTGTAATTAAATGAATTTTGTCCTTCTCAAAAGCAGTAAGGTTATTAATACAACCATTTAGTTTAACTAACATATCTTCATTCCAATTAATAGAATCCACTAGATTGGTTTCCCTCTCGACGCGTTTATCCAAAAGATATGTAATTGTTTTTCGAATGAAAAACAATAGCTTTTCATTCCGTTCTGCATCGATATTTTTATGGTTAAAGTTAAAATGAATAAACTCAGTTAAATCGTTTAGTTGTTTACTATTTGTATATAACGAAGAATAAGGGAAAATTCTTGCATTAGGGAAATATGTATTTATTCTCACTTGCGTATCTTGTATAACTCTTTTTGCTTCTGCTTCATTGTAAATGTTATCGATTTTATTCAATAAGAAATGAACTTGTAGATTTGGTGTATGTTCTTGAATACTTAATAGAATGTCACGTTCTTTGTCAGTAAAAGGTGAATCCGCATTCAATACGAATAATAACTCATCTGTAGAATTTAAATATTCAAATACCTCATCTTTTGCATCATTGTTCCTATTAAAGCTAGGTGTAACAACGAATGTAAGTTTATTTTCACTTAAAAATCTGCATGGTAATTTAAATTCAACACATGCTCTATCTCTATATGTTTGACGGTGCACTGCCATCATGTTATGGAAATCAGAGAAATTCTCAGTTGTTGTAATTTCCGAATCTGTTATAGCGTTAATTTCTGTATAAGCGTCATTTTTAAAAACAACAACATTTGAGATTGAGTTTTCTAATATATTTTCTCCTAAAATAGAGTTAATAAATGACGCTTTTCCGTTTCCTGAAGTTCCAGTTACTAATAGGCGATTTGTTTTTAAATCTGCAAGCTCGCCTACTAACCAGCTAAATCGGTGACCCATTTCTAAATCATGTTCTTGTGCCCACCCTGTAATAGATTCAAAAAGATGTAAACTATACTCTAAGCCGTTCACATGATTAATAGAATATGACAGTAGGTTTTCCGCATA
>NZ_JBFUIN010000545.1:0-2080 GCF_056401855.1 Bacillus sp. P4_D3 | reverse complement strand
CCTTTTCAACTTTCTTCCATACTTTTGGATACTTGATTTTCAAACGAGTATTAAAGCCAGCAACATCAGTTTTATATTCCTTTTGAATTTTTTGTAATGTATGTTTCACTAATCGCTTCACTTCTTGCTCCGCAGATTGCTCCGTCCTTTTGAGAAATGTATTTTTAAAAGCTTCCTCTGACTCAGACCAGTTTTCGGATAACCGGCCCACAGACTGCACATTGACATCGAATGAGATTTTATCCCCTTTAACATGGGGCGTAATTTTACTTTTCATAGATTTCACTTCATACATAACTAATTTTTTTGTCTTTTTATCATAACTTTTCACCAAGCCACTTTTCCCTTTTGCAGTTATCCACATTAAGCCTTCTAATTCATTCTCGTTTAAAAAACCACGAAGTTTTTTTGTACGCCCCTTAATTACAGCAGCACCTACATATTTCACTTCTCCGTTTATAGAAATCACATTTGGTAAAAGAAAACTCGCCCCAGATTTCACCTTTCCTGGTAGTTTAGCAAGCGGCATCGGTGGTAAAATTCGTGAGGATCTATATTGATTATCCTCGATATCAATCAAGCGAAATGCTGGAATTTCCCCTGGTTCTTTTGATTGTAACGCATCACTAGCTAGCCCTTTACTAACCATAATAAAACAACTAGGTCTCATCTCATTATCACGAACGTAGATGTCCAATAACTGCGTTAAATTATATGTTCGGGCGATACTTTCACTAACAACTATTACTTTCGTATGATGAAAAATGATAGGCCTTTGCCTTCTTAATGCAACTTCACGTATTGATTGATGAAGAGAATCTCCTGTTTCTGCAACATTCATATAAGCTTTTTGTTGTGATACTCCACCTTTGCCTCCGTCTGATGATGATTGTGCTTTAACAAATTGGTAGGTGGTTGTTATTAAATTCTTCTTTTTATATCCGCCGCCCTTTTCTTCAATTTCTTTCTCAATCTTTGTTTCTTTTTCTTTATCTACTGCTATACCTACGGCGAAACCTAACTCCTCAATTTCATGACTACTCCAGCATCCTGTAAGTAATAAGAGAAAAACGATTGATGTTATTCTTATAATAATTTTTCTACCTTTAACATTTTGGTTCATGCTTTTTTTTCCTCCCCTTCGAAATCATTAGGAGTAGAATCGGAAGAATACCAAATAATATTATCGCTGCGTTACTAAYCAAATTTCCAAATTCAAATAACTCATTTATGTTTTTCGGAATTGCGGCAACGATATAAATTACTGGGAGTAATCCATACAAAAAGGAATGAATATTTTTATTAAAGAGCTGTGCTAACCCTAAAGCAGCTGCATAATAACAGATTGTATATGTTGCAAAGATTTGCATAATCCATATCACTAATAGCAAAGATTCGAACCGTTCAAAAATTAAACCTTGAATTTCAAAACTTCTCATAAGATCAATTGTAGGCCATGTTCTCATCAATACCCCATCGATAGAAAATGCACCAATAACCATTACAACTGTGATGACATAAAAAAGTAAAGGAATCATCGTGCCAATTATTACAACCCTTACACCTTGAGATGGCTTCTTCATAAAGGCTAAAAGTAACAACATAATTTCAGCACCCGAATATGCCATAGTTGTTGTTTTTAGGCCTTTTAATGCCGGAACAATCCCTAATCCTAATACAGGACGAAGATTATCGAGTTCAAATATTCCTATACTCATAAAAGATGTCACTAAGAAAATAAAAACTGTAATTGGAAAAATAATTTCAAATAAACGTGCTATCGCATTTATTCCGCCTAAATTTAAATATAGACTTATCCACATGAATGGCATAATAATAGCCCAGTCAGGCGTACCTTCTAGTAGAAAGAAACTTGTTATACCTTCCAACGTTCTAAGTTCAAATGACGAAAGTGTAAAAAAGTAACTGATAATCAATAAACTAATTAACACCCCAAACCATTTCCCTACAAGTTCTTGGCTATATTGATAAAATGTTTTTTCAGGAAATTGTTGACTTAACTTCACGATAATTACACCCGCAACCATCGCAATTAATCCACCTAAAATAACAGTTATCC
>NZ_JBFUIN010000544.1:0-2108 GCF_056401855.1 Bacillus sp. P4_D3 | reverse complement strand
TTCCGGCACCATCCATCGCTCCGTAAAACTCTGTTTCCATATTTAATTTTTTTCGTTTCGCCTGTGCATCTTTTTCTGTAATAAGACGCTGATTCAAGTCAGCATCGATAGACATTTGTTTCCCTGGTAAAGAATCAAGTGTAAAGCGAGCTGCTACTTCAGCTGTACGAGACGCACCGTTTGCAACGATAAACTGGAATATGATTAAAACTATAAAAATAACGATACCAATTAATAAGTTCCCGCCAATTACGAACTGGCCAAACTCTTCAATAACATGACCCGCATTTCCGTCTGTTAAAATCGCTCGCGTCGTCGAAACGTTAATCGATACGCGGAAAATCCCGATTAATAACAACATCGTCGGAAATGACTTTAATTCATCCCACTCGTTAATACTTGTAGCTCGCATATAAATAAGCACTGACATACTTAGTAGAAAAACGATAACGATATCAAGTATAAATGGTGGAAGTGGAATTAAGAGCGCCACAACGAATGACGCTGCTAAAAAGATAGAAAAATAGGTTCTTGCAGAATCCATCTTAAACAAAGAGATCCCCTCCAAACGCGCTATTATACTTCAAGTTCGTTCGTTTGAATTAAATAGCGCATAACTTCAATTACAGCTACATATAAATCCTCTGGAATCGTCTCATCTTCCTCGACTTGATAATATAAAGAACGAGCGAGCGGACGGTTTTCCACCATTGGTATTTCTTGTTCACGGGCAAGCGTTCGTATATATAATGCGAGCTCATCTTCCCCTTTTGCAACGACAATAGGCGCTGCATCAACTTGTTTATTGTAACGAAGCACAACCGAAATGTGCGTCGGGTTGTTCACAATAAACGTTGCACCATCCATCTTCTTCGCAATTGTCCCTTGCAAGATAGCATGCATAAAGTTTTTTCGTTTCCCCTTTACTTGCGGGTCCCCTTCATTATCTTTATGCTCTTGTTTTACTTCTTCTTTTTTCATTTTAATATCTTGTTCGTACTCCCATTTTTGATAAATGAAATCAATAATAGAAAGAACGATTAAAATAATTAAAATGGCTAGAAAGATAAATTTAATTTGGCTAATAATTTCAGTAAGTGACGCTGTCCAGTTAAATCCAATCATACTAACGATTTTCTCTAAATTCTTTTTAAAGAGAACGTACGAAACGTAACCGATTAATCCCATATAAAACAGTGATTTCAAAATATCTACTAAACTTTTACGGCTAAACAATCTCGTAAAATAATTTTTCGGATTAATACGTGATGCTTTCGGCTTAATTACTTTAGAAGAAAATAAGAAACCGACTTGAATCATATAATTGAATAAATGAAAAGCGTATACAAGTATTAATATAGGAGCCGATACTTTCAGAAGTAATATGCCCATTAAATAAAAATACTCGGTCGAATCTGTATTTTTTCCAATTTGATCAAACAGTACCGCTACGGAATTCGCGATCTCATAACCGAGCCAATCTCCGAAAAAGTAAACGACAACTGCTAATACAAGAATGGAAAATAAATTATTTAAATCTTTACTCCGGGCGATATTCCCTTCTTCACGCGATTTTTTACGCTTCTGCGGGGTGGCCTTTTCTGTTTTATTATCCTTTGCCATGCGCGTCCCCCTACTTCGTTAAGAAAAAGTTAAATAGTTTCGTATACTCTTCCAGTAATACGTCTGTCATATTTTTAAACACATAACCGAGCATCGGTACACTCATCGCAATAAACAAAATACCACACGTAATTTTAATCACATACGCATTCATAAAAACGTTTAATTGCGGTGCATTTTTTGCGATTAAAATAAGGACGAAATTAATAATGAATAGACTGCCCATAAGTGGCAAAGCAATTTCAACCGCTGATGTAATTGCAAATAATAACGTTGCAAGTAGACTATCTAAAAAACTAGTCGTCAACAATTTTGAAATCGCCTCTGTATATTGAAACGACTTTAAAATCGTGGCAACGAAATAGTTAATGCCGCCCAGTGAAATAAAAATAATAAGAAAAAATATATCAAAAATTGTTGATAGCAAAGTGGACTGTGACCCTGCATTTACATCAAATAAACTCGCCTGTGATAAACCKATATCA
>NZ_JBFUIN010000543.1:0-2114 GCF_056401855.1 Bacillus sp. P4_D3 | reverse complement strand
ACTTGTAGTGCGTATCGTGTTTAAAACATACTTAAGCCAATCTCTTGATTTAGGACAACTTAGCGGTATGTTCTTCTTACTTGCGTTTGCAATGATTGTGTCATGGAGAATTGCGATGTACCGTTCCTTTACGAAATTACAGAAGGAAATGGAAAAAGAAGATGGTTTTTATAACGAAAAAGATATGAAGCTAACTTGAAAACTGTATATGTATAAAAAAAGACAGCGTCAAAGGCGCTGTCTTTTTATTGGTATTGTTAACATCTTCTGTCCCAACCACGACGTATAAAACGTTTACCATTGATGTTAACTTGTTGAAAATAGGGGGGGAAATGAAGATTATTTTGCAAGTAAAGTTTTATAATTCGAATAATCAATCTCTTTTTCTTGCAATTTTTTAACTAAAAATTTATGATCACGTTTTGGTGTGGCAATGATATATCCTTTAATAATTAAATCTTGTGTAATTTGAGAGGCATTTTCTTGTAAGGCGAGTTCTCCAATTTTACCAGCAATTTTTGATTTAGCAACATCACGAAATAGTTCAGGAACAGGGCTTACGAGTTCTTCTAATAATTGTTTCTGCTCGTTATCCCATAAGTGTCGTGTTTGATCAATGTAGTGTTGCTCCCAATCTAAAATGGACATACCATCTTCTTTCGGTAACCGTTTTAGGAATTTTCTGAACATGAAATATCCACCAATAGACATAAGTCCTAATAATACAACAGTCCAAACGACAATAAACCAACTAAACCATCCTTCTAGCAATCGTATTCCCCCTTAACGAAAGCAGTTTTCTTTTATTTATATTATAAACAGTGAGATTCATAGAAAGCAAGAACGCTTGGTCAATTTGACCAAGCGTTGTAGTTTAAACGAAGTATAGTTGTTCAACACGTAAAATATCATTTTCATCTTCTACATATTCAATGATAAGAGTGCCAACTTTACGATCTTTATCTTCGGTTGTGAAAATAGAGTAAGAAGTAAAACGTGTTGTTGATAGGCCGCTTATATGTGTAGGTAAAGAAATGTAGTTGTTATCGCGGAAGAATTCCATCAGTTCGATATCTTCAAATTCTTTTCGGTCAACTTGTTTATTTGTATAGCGGCGTTGAAGTTGTTTTAAAGATTCATTCCAAGAAATTGCTTTTGTGTCGTATACCATTGTTCTATCTCCTTACTGTATGTAATCATTAAGAACATACGTTCCAGATTAGTATACTCTTTTTATTAGAAAAGGGAAAGCAAAAAATAATGTAAGCTTGGATTTCCAAGCTTACATTATTGATGCGTCCGTCATAATCTCTATTTTTTATTATAAGTTAGATAAGAATAAGAAACAAGATGATATATATTTTGTTGATTGTTTTCAAAATTCTGTATATTATCAATGTATTATAGGAAAAGGGAATGAGAGGGATGGCATACGTAATTTCACTTCAAGGACCTATGGCAAGTGGAAAAACAACATTGCCAAAAGGTTAGAACGATGTGGGCTTTCAGTTATATATGAAAACCCTTATCCAATTGTAGAAAAGCGGAAAGAATTAAATTTGGATATTTACACAAAAGATGGGTTTATTACAAATCAAAAAATGTTTATTGAAGCAAAAATAAAAGAGTTTCAAAATGTAAAGGAATCGATTGTTATTTTTGATCGTGGACCAGAAGATATTGAGTTTTATACACTCTTTTATCCGACGATTATAGGAGAAGAGTGGGATATAGAAACAGAATTGAAAGAAGAACTATATAAATTAAGAGAGTGCCGTTCGGATGCAATTTTTTATTTAGATGTTTCGAAAGAGAATTTGTATGATAGAAAAAATAATGATAGGGCAAGAAATCGAAGTACATTTGAGGAACAATTTAGATTAGTAGAAGTTGAAAAAGAATGGTATAAACAATTTCCCGTAACTTATGTGGACACTAATATATTATCAGTGGACGAATTAGAGGCATATTTTATAGGGTGGCTAAGGGAGAAAAGGCTATGAAAAAAATATTATTATTCGTATATCCGACATTTGCGGAGTTTGAAATTACAGTAGCAACGGCATTGCTGAAAAATAAATATGAGATTATTACAGCGGGTGTAACGAAAGAAA
>NZ_JBFUIN010000542.1:0-2118 GCF_056401855.1 Bacillus sp. P4_D3 | reverse complement strand
GTATAAAGTAAGAGGTTTGCGAATAGACGGTTGAAAGTTTTTTCCTCATATAATGATAGTAATGCTTTGTAAAAAATGATAATCATTGCGGTGGCACATTCAGTTCCATATAGTTTTCCGTTTTTAAAAATATCTTGGATGGCAATAGAGGATGGTACGTTTGGGAGTAGTTGAAATCCGCCAAGTGATGTTCTTTCCCAAAACTGAGGGTTGCAAAAAGATTGTTGAAATGTACGAAACTGAAAGCCACTTTGAAAAAGTTCTAGCGCGGAAGTAATAATATTAACTCGTAAATTAAGATCAAAGCTGAGTTCATCGGCTGTTCGGAAGGAATGAACTTCTTGATTTCCAGCCATTATGGATAAAATCTGTTGTTTTTCAGCTGCAAATGGCTCATATTCATTTGTGATATAAGGGTGTACAATAGAACGGCCTATCACAATCATAATGGTATCCCCACCTATACGTTACAGATTTCGCGATACGGGAAATCCCATATTGGACTTTAATCCGCCTTTAAGCATAGGATGAAAGTATCGCTTTTTCATAGAAAAACATTTATATTTCGGTATACGTTAACTATAGACAAGTACAAGTCTTTAAAACGCCAATGTGTTCCTTGAATAAAAGATATCATATGGAGTTCGATAGCCGAATTCAAGCATGATATGTGTCGTCAAGAACAAAGCGCTAAAACACTTGAACACGAATCTGTACGGTTAGTACCGTAGCTCACGAACCTATACGGTCTGTTGTGAGAGTGGTGATGGCACACTGCAATCTAGCGCGTCAGCGATACCAGAAATGGACTTCGCCTTTCATAGCAAGAATCCCACTGACGTTAGTCAGCTGGCCCCATTAGGGGTGGGAATGTCAAATTCTTTAGTATCGTATGAAAAAAAGAGAAAAAAGGTGAAAGAAAAGCCTATCAACTGATAGGCTTGTACTCTTTAATAACACGTAATGTTTGTAATGTCATATCTTCGGGACCTTGTACAGGTAACCCAGCTTCTAAATTTTTACGAATATACTCTAAGTTATCTTGTGTAATAATTTCCCCCGGAGTAAAGATTGGAATCCCTGGCGGATAAACCATAACAAAATCAGCTATAATACGACCTGCTGCGTTTTCAAATGGAATGACTTCTGTTTCTGAATAAAAAGCATCTCTAGGAGAAAGTGCTAGCACAGGTATTTCTGGTATTTCTACTTGTACCTGAACACCTTTATCTGCTCTATTTCCATATGTTGCTGCTAAATCTTGTAATGCTGTAATAAGTATATCTGTTTCACTTTCTGTATCTCCAAATGTGATAAGACAAAGTATGTTATATAAATCAGAGAGTTCTACTTCAATGTTGTAATGTTCTCTAAGCCATACTTCAGCCTGATGGCCTGTAATACCTAAATCTTTTACAGATACAATTATCTTTGTAGGATCATAGTTAAAAGTAGCATCTGTACCTAGCATCTCTTTTCCAGGACAATAAAGATGCTCAATAACATTTATAGCATTACGAACATGTTCAGCTAATTGTATTGTTTGTTCTATGAGAGCTGTTCCTTCTGTAGCAAGACGTTTTCTGGCAACATCAAGAGATGCTAACAAAATGTAAGAAGTTGATGTAGTCGTAAGCATGCTAATAATGGATTGAACATGTTTTACGTTAACAAGACCCTCTTTTACATTAAGAATAGAGCTTTGGGTTAAAGACCCTCCTAATTTGTGAACACTTGTTGCTGCCATATCTGCACCTGCTTGCATAGCTGACATCGGCAGTTCATCATGAAAATGGATATGAACACCGTGAGCTTCATCAACAAGTACAGGAATATCGTAAGAATGAGCTAATTCTACAATCTGCTCTAAATCTGCAGCAAATCCAAAATATGTTGGATTTATAACAAGTAAGCCTTTCGCATCTGAGTGCTCTTCAAGAGCTTTTTTGACAGATTGAATTGTGATCCCATGTGAAATACCGAGCTTCGGATCAATCTCAGGATGCATGAAAATTGGTTTTGCACCTGAGAAAATAATAGCTGACATTACTGATTTATGCACATTCCGTGGCACGAGGATTTTATCCCCAGGACCGCACACGCTCATCACCATTGTCA
>NZ_JBFUIN010000541.1:0-2123 GCF_056401855.1 Bacillus sp. P4_D3 | reverse complement strand
GAATTAAGAGATTTAGCCCGAAAAGCTGTTAATAGTAGTAGTTTAAATATTACTGTTCATGAAGGAAGAATCGTCAGCGGAGAATGCTTCGTCGAGGATTCAAAATTAAAGGCGCAATTAGTCACTGAATATGCACCTCATTGTACAGAAATGGAAGGAGCGGCAATTGGACATGTTGCTCATATAAATGACATACCGTTTCTCGTTTTGAGATGCATTTCTGACAGTACAGATGATTCAGCGCAAGTTTCATATGATGATTTCGCGAAAACGGCCGCGAATTATTGTTCAGAAATTATTGTTGAGATGCTTAAACATATTTCGAGTAAAACTGTATTGTAGTTAATACGTAAAGAATGGGAGAGTATAAAATGTTGCAAGCACTAATTTTCGATATGGATGGAACTTTATTTCAAACAGATAAAATTTTAGAATTATCACTAGATGATACATTTGATCATTTACGGTCACTACAATTATGGAATGCAGTAACACCAATTGATAAATACCGTGAAATTATGGGTGTACCTTTACCAAAAGTTTGGGAAGCTTTATTGCCGAACCATTCTAATGAAGTAAGAGAACAAACGGATGCATATTTCTTAGAAAGATTAATTGAAAACATAAAGAGTGGGAAAGGTGCTTTATATCCGAATGTAAAAGAGGTTTTCAATTATTTAAAAGAAAATGATTGCTCAATTTACATAGCTAGTAACGGTTTAACGGAATATTTACAGGCAATCGTCTCTTATTATGATTTAGAGCAATGGGTTACTGAAACTTTTAGTATCGAACAAATTTCATCGCTTAATAAAGGTGACTTAGTAAAAAATATTTTGAAAAAATATGATTTAAAAGGGGCAGCGGTAGTTGGAGATCGTTTATCTGATATTAACGCTGCAAAAGATAATGGTTTAATTGCGATTGGATGTAATTTTGATTTTGCACAAGAAGAGGAACTTGCTCATGCTGATTTAGTAATTGCTGATTTAATGGAACTGAAGGGGATATTACCAGAATTGAAGAATACGTACATAACAAAATGAATAAGTTCACATTCAAATGAATGCTCAGGATGATATATTCTTGGGCATTTTTATTTTTCAAAAAGATACATTTGGATAGAGAAAGTGGGGGAGTAAGCTGGAAAATATACAAATAAAACGAATTGAAGATTTACTAAAATATGAGATCAATCTCCTTGTCGAAGAAAGTACAGAAGAAGGATTTAACTTCCTAATAAAATTAATAAATGAATATGAAAGTAAAAGAAATACATTTAGTAAAACGGGCGAATGTTTATATGGCGTTTTTCGAGGTGATACGTTAATTGGTATTGGAGGATTAAATCAAGATCCAAATACGAAAGGTTTAAAGATTGGCCGATTAAGAAGGTTTTATATTTCAAAGGATTATCGGCGCATCGGATTAGGGAAGTTGTTATTAAAGCAACTTTTAAGACATGCGGAAAAGTATTTTCACGTTGTTGTTCTACATACGGATACAAAGCAAGGTGATGAGTTTTATTGCGCAAATGGATTTGTAAAAGGAGAATCTTATAAAGGTTCAAGTCACTTTATAAGATTGTAGAAAGGTCCCATATTCATGTACGGAACCTTTCTTAAGTAATTACATCTTAATATTCATTTGTTTCAATAACCCCTTCGGATCACCTTTTACATAATAAAAATGCGGATTATTCTCATCGTCGTAAAGCATAATATAAGGTTTTTCATTAAGTGGAAGAAGGATGAGTACTTCATCAATTGTTGTATGTAACCATTGATTTGTAATAGAAACAGGTTTAGATAAAGGGATTTTTATCATATGTCCATCTTTCGGAACGACATTTAAGTTTTTAAATGGACCGGTAATTGATTTTGCGTATTGAACTGCTTCTTTTTGAATGGCCCGATCTAAAGATTGTTTTTGGACTACCATTTCTTTTTTGCAATCAAATACTTCAATTTGTTTATTTGTATTTGCGAACGCATTTGTTGATAATAAAAAGAAAAGCAGAGTAATGACTCCTATTTTTTTGAACATAAAACAACACCTCACACTTACTATACCCTCAAATGTTGTAAATATTTTTCTGTCACATTCATGTAACAAAGAAGTTG
>NZ_JBFUIN010000540.1:0-2137 GCF_056401855.1 Bacillus sp. P4_D3 | reverse complement strand
GTTTAAATATATTGATAGTTTAGGAGGGATTATTAAATGATTAATCTATTTAATATTCCAGATTTGATAGAAAATTCAGCAGCGAGTGATATTGAAATTCAAGCAGTAGAAAATCGCATGAATGTTACATTACCAAATGTATATAAGGGTTTATTGAGATGTGYAAATGGCTTTTCAATCGGTGGTGGGTTACTTATTTATGGTACGGAGCATATTGCAGAAAGGAACGAGGTTTGGGAAGTAAATGAGTATGCGATGGGGTATGTCTCAATTGGTGATGACGGTGGCGGTAATGTATTTTTAATGGCTCAGCATGCAGAGGAAAAAGGGGTGTTAGTAATTGGTTCTGGGGATATGAATCCAAGCCATGCTACTGTAATTACCGCTGATTTTAAAAAATGGGTGAATAGTGGTTGTTTAAGTGAAATAGAACAGAAAACAATAAATAAGTCATCTGATATTTGTAATATAGTGTTAGTGAAAACTCCTAGTGAAGGTTTGAAAGATTTAATAAGAATAAAGAATGTATTAGGGCTTGAGATTCCTGCAGTAGATTTGCTAAAGGGTTCAAAAAATMTTCCTTATATATTAGTAGAGAGATTTCCATACGGTAAGGCGAAAAAACTAATTGAAAAACTAGCAATTAGTACTACGATACTGAGTATGGAAATAACTGGAAAAAACAGTTAATATTAGAGGGTAACTTTCATACGATTAGAGAAATCGATATTAATCCAAGAGAGTAAACAGGGAGAGTTAAACATGATCATAAATGATGTGGTTTTTGGTGAGATTGAATATACATATGGATGGGTTAAGGACATTACCGTTGAATTTTGTGGAAAAGAAGTTGAAATAGCATTGATAGTTAAAGGTGAAAAAGACGGTAAGTTTGATGAAGAACAATATATTGCTTATAATTCATTATTGCAAAATTGGGAACAATTGCAGCAAGGTTTTTTACAAGCGATGTTAGACTATTACAAGCAAGAGCGTCAACAATTAGGGTATGATATTGAATTTAATGAAAATTATCCGCATATCGAAACAATTGATCAATTACTTAAGAGGATAACTTTAGTTGGAATTGTAGTCCCATATGGAGATATTAATGAGGAGCGAGATATTGGGATAACTTTCGATTGTACATGGGATACAGAGAATGGACTTGGGATACGTCTATTAAATGAAAAAGTAACTGAAGTGGGGTATCAAGACGTTGCCATTTAACTTTTAATCTAGGGAGTGAAAAAGTAGTATGAAAGAATTTGAGGAAAAGTTTAGTGAATTGCAATCGGATATGATATCTATATGTATGGAATATGTTGAAGACAGGGCCGATAAAGTATATGTGTATGCTTCATGTGAAGAAGACGTTATTTCAAGCAGCTTCTTTTATTTGATTAATAATAAGTATGTAGAGTGTCATAAAGTGAATGATGCATTGGAAGATGGAGACGGAAAATATGATGTGTCTCCAAAAAGAATGTTTATGGTACTTCGAATACTATGTGAAGATATCGAAAAAATCGAAGAATTATGTAAAGAATATGAAAGAGATATGCCAACAGAGATGAAGTTAATTTATGATACTGAGAGTGGAAGGTTTAAAGCTGAATACAAGTATGATTTAATATATACTCATGACGAGATTAAAACGGCCGATCATATTGCTGATGAGTGGTTTGAAGAAGTGAAAAATAATAAGCTTTAAAAGGGGTTACAGTAATTTCAGAACAAAATATCGAACAGGAGGTTAATTAATATGGAAAAAGGAATGAATAAGTTGTATAGAGAAATAGCCGAGACAGTTAATGAAATGATTCCGGAAGAATGGGGAAAATTCTATTTTTATGCTCAAATATCTGAGACAGGTGGAGGAACTTACTTTTTCTATAACACACCCCAGGATGAACAGAACTATAAGTATAGTTTAGAAATTGCTTATGAATACGACATTGATAAAGAGTACTATAAACTGAAGGGTAGAACTTTATTTGAGTTAAGTAATAAACTAAGGAAGGTTTTTAATGATAATCAACAAGAACTGTGGTACTCTTTTACACTATCTCTTGATAGCAATGGAAAGCTGAAGGTGCATTATGATTATACCAATTGGTTCGATACTGATTATAGT
>NZ_JBFUIN010000539.1:0-2142 GCF_056401855.1 Bacillus sp. P4_D3 | reverse complement strand
CCATTGCTTCTTGCGTAATATTCACGATAGAAGCCTCATAATATCCTTTACTACCAAACACCTCTTCTGCAGCACACAATAATTTCTCTCTCGTTTCCAGTCCTTTTGTTGTTAGATTTTTTACATCCATTATTATTTTTTCTGACACCTGAATCACCTCTTAGATTTGATTATAAATATATTTTTGAATTTTACAATTATTTTTATTAGACAAAATCCGCCAAGTATTTTTCTACATACAAAAAAGACTAACTTATCTTTAAGTTAGTCTTTTAATCTTAATTAGAGCTAAGTTCCACTTTCTCTAACCCTTCAGCCAATTGTTTCTTATCTAACCCTTCCCCTATTACCACCAAGTTTGTCGGGAAACCGAAGTCTTGTTCCAGTAAAGTTGGTACCCCAAACGAATATTGGAATAAGTGAGGGTATTTATCTCCATGGAATTTCACAAAACCTTTCACACGATAAATACTATCTGGTAAATTCGAAAGCCATTCATACAATTTCTCTTGATCAATCGATTTCGTAAATTGATACGTCATTGTTTGTATATGTAAATGTTGTTTAACATGAAGTGTCTCGTGTTCTCCATCACTCACAAATTCAGCTTCTTCTATATCATTCAAAGATATATTACAATACTTTGTTTCAAACAATTTCGCATGATTATTTATTTCTTTTACTTCTTCAATTACTTTTTTCTTATCCTCATCTGTTAGTAAATCTGATTTATTAATAAGAATGTGACTACCAAATTTCATTTGCTCATGTAATAGCTGTTGTACATTTGCACTTAATATACTTCGGTTTAACCATCTTACTGCATCTAATACGACTACTATAGATTTCACTTCAAGGAAAGGAGCTAAAATTGGTGATACACATGCATCTAACACTTCAATTGGATGTGCGACGCCTGTTGTTTCTATATAAATTACATCTGGTCTTTCTTGTTGATATAAAGAATGTAATTGTATTTCAAGCTCTTCTTTCAACGTACAACAAATACATCCTTTCAGAAGTTCCCTTAACACATTCTCTTTTCCAATAATATCTGTATCTACCGAGTATTCACCGATTTCATTCATCAAAACTGCAACTTTTCGATTTTTCTTCTTTTCTGCTAATAATAAATTTTGCAGCAATGTTGATTTTCCGCTACCTAAAAAACCACCTAATATATGAATTTCTACTTTATTCATTCGATCGACCATCCATTTCTTTATTCTAAACGTATTCAAAGCGTAATAATTACGATTTATATTTATCATTTTATTAAAAGAACAACTATTTGTAAACAAAACTGCTAGATTATCGTTTCATTTTCATTCACTTCATGAGCAACTCTAATTCCAGACTCAATCGCTCCTTGCATCCATCCATGTGTTAACGTCGTATGTTCTCCTGCAAAGTGCACCCTGCCAGCTGGCGGCGTAATATATGGAAATACTTCAAGCTCTTGCCCTGGTTCAAAAGCTGTAAATGCTCCGCAAGAATACGGATTTTGACTCCAGCTAAAAGATTCTCCTGCAACATACTCACTATAAACCACGTTTCCATATATTTGCGCTAAATTTTTCAACGCATAACAAATACGTTCTCTATGCGAGAGACTATCCCATGTTAATGCTTCATCTGCCCAAGTATAACTTGCTAAAACGATCGCTGCCCCTGGTGTATGAATGCCGTAGCTCGGATAATATGTAAAGCGGATAGGTAAATCTGTAATGGACTTCCCACCATATTGTCCTGCTCTTTCCCAAAACCTACTTTTAAACTCTATCGCAATTTTAGTTGAAGCAATATAATTTAATTCACGAATTGCCCGCCTTTTATGATAAGAGAATAAATGATATGGCTGGACTTCTACAAATCGCAAAGCTGAAAATGGAATTGTGACAATAGCGATGTCACCAGTTACTATAAATGAATTTAACGTTTGTTCATGGGTTACTTGCAGCATTACTTTATTATCTTCCTGYATAATTTTTTCTACTTTATACGACATAAAAATATTATCCTTTAGTTCTGGTAAAAATGAATTTGGTAATTTATCCATCCCGCCCGTTATCTCATAATATTTCGTCGTTGAAGTGAAAAAGATCATTTCGCGTAATACTTCAATTAAAGACATTCCCATGT
>NZ_JBFUIN010000538.1:0-2152 GCF_056401855.1 Bacillus sp. P4_D3 | reverse complement strand
GAAAAAATGAGGATTTATGGAGAATAGAAGAATTGTTTATAGAAAATCAATTTTCAAGATTTTAAGTTTATAACAATCGAAAGACAAAAATGCCATCAACCTATTGAGTCATTGTCAAAGCATATTCATATTAGTAGCCATCTAAATATAATTGACAGGAGAATGACATGGTAAAAAGAGTGATTTCGATTTCTACGATTATAATGCTATTTATGTTGACCATAGGTCAGAGTTTCACATCTATAATAGCAAATGCACAAGAATTAAATACAACAGGATTTGTTGATAGTTTTACATTCGACAAAACGGAATTAAATTATGGAGAACGATCGGGAATAAGAGTAGATTTTAGTGATAAATCCGGAAATCAAATGAAGGCTGGAGATACACTAACATTAACACTACCTGCAGAACTAACAGGGTATAGTAAAGCAATTGACTTGAAGAATGATGCGGGTGTTAGTTTTGGTACTTGCAAAGTAACAACAACTAATGTGGTATGTACATTTAATGATACGGTTGAAAAACTTCAAAACATTAGAGGCTATTTGTATTTTGAATTCAAAGCAACTAGTAATGTAGGAGTGAATCAAACGATACCGGTTGATACAAATTTAGGTACAAGTTTAGCAACTCAAAGAGTCACAATTAAAGGACCAACTGAGGGGACGGGTACAACAACATTTACTTACAAAACAGGTGGAATTTACCCAGAGGCCCCGAATGAAATCAAGTGGCAGCTGAATGTAAATACTACTGGTTCGGAACAGTTAAGTTCTGATGTTGTTTTGACTGATACTTTACGATCGGGTCAAACATTTAAGATGGAGGACTTTACCATAATAGTTGGAGGTGAGGATTTTACACCACAACAATTTAGGGATAAAGGCTATGGAACGATTACGTTTAGCGGTAACTCTTTCGAAATTAGAGGTTATAAGGATTATGTAAGTGGGAAGTATTTCGGTATGCATTATAGCTCGGTTATAACTGATAGCGGAATGAACGAAAAATATTTGTATAATGATTATACAATTAGTTATCAAATTCTAAATCAGCCACCGGTAACTGTTTCAAAGGAATCACCGGTTAAAAATATAAACGCAGATGGTGGTGCGCAAGGTGATTTACCRCCTAAAGGTACRCTAAGAATTGTGAAGCATATTGAAGGAGATAATACAAAATTCATCCCAGATGTTACGTTTAAGTTGTATAAGRAATCGGGTGAACAAATTGGCGATACGTATACAACGGRTGSASAAGGTATKGTTGARRTYYCTAATYTAGACCCAGGAAATTACTATGTAACAGAGATTAAAGCTCCAGAMTATGTGGATTTTGATCCTCAAAMAAAAWTCRACTTTACARTTGATGCAACTGCTCAAAAAGGTGTAAAGTTGATGRTTCCGAATAAGGTGAAAACGACATCCATTTCAGGAACGAAGACYTGGAATGATAACAATGCAACAGATCGTCCGAGTACGATTCAAGTAGACYTACTGAAAAATGGTGMCGTAATTCAAACACAAGACGTAACAGCAGCAAATAACTGGAATTATACGATTGCAGATCTACCTGCATATGATAATGATGGTAATGCTTATAAGTATACAGTAAAAGAAAAACCGGTAGCAGGATACAAATCAGAAGTAAATGGCTACAACATTACGAATACAAAAGATGCAAAAACATCTGTTTCAGGAACGAAAACTTGGAATGACAACAATGCAACAGATCGTCCAAGCTCAATCCAAGTAGACTTATTGCAAAATGGAAACGTAATTCAAACACAAGACGTAACAGCGGCAAACAGTTGGAAATATACATTTGCAGACTTAGCACAATATGATACGAACGGTGTTGCTTACACGTATACAGTAAAAGAAAAACCGGTAGCGGGATACAAATCCGAAGTAAAAGGTTATGACATCACAAATACAAAAGTAGCGAAAATGACAGTAGAAGGAACGAAGACGTGGAAAGACGGAAATGCAACAGACCGTCCGGCAACGATCAAAGTAGACTTACTACAAAATGGCAATGTAATCGAAACACAGGACGTAACAGCGGCAAATGGTTGGAAATATACATTTACAAATTTAGAATCATATGATGCGAGCGGTGTTGCTTATACATATACAGTAAAAGAGCA
>NZ_JBFUIN010000537.1:0-2167 GCF_056401855.1 Bacillus sp. P4_D3 | reverse complement strand
GGCCGAACCATTCCACCTCCATAACGCTGAGCAGTATAATTGTCCGGCACGTTTGGCTGTTCAATTTTTTCCGGATACGGCTCAAAGAACGTACCGCCGAGATAATAAATGGTCGGAATATCAAGGCAATCCATCCAAATCATCGGTTTGTCACCTGTGTGACCATGTCCATGCCACAGTCCATTTGGAGTTGTTAAAAAGTCTCCTCGTTCCATGAAAATACGCTCTCCTTGCACAATTGAGTAAGCCCCTTCTCCTTCCATGACGAAACGTAGCGCATTTTGAACATGCCGATGTGACGGAGCGGTTTCTCCAGGTTGTATCAATTGAACCGCTGCATATAACGTTTGGGTGGTCGATGCCCATCCCCAAGGTTTTCTATAATTAAGTCCAGGATTTTGAAAGTAGATGGCCCTGCGTTCTCCCCCGCGGTCTGGTGTAAATATTTGCGTCGCCTCTGTTAACTTCTTTTGAAGCAATTCAGATTTCCAAAGGTACGCTTGTGCATGAGGCTCAGGTGTATGTTTCATTAAATCTGGGATCGCGTTCCAAAGTGGTCCGAGATGATATTGTTCTATATCACGATTGAAATCTTGTACGAGTGTACTTTCAAAAAAAGCATTTTTTTCCGCCATTTTATTTGCCTCCTTTATTGCTCATTAAATTTACATAAATTCCGCTCGATTTGTTTATAATGCTTTTCTGTATGTTCTACGATGAGGTGATTCACGATAAAGTCAATCGACTTATTATTGAAACGAGGATTGCGACTTGGAGCCTGAATATTTAACTCTTCGTCTGTTAATGTGCTCAGTACATTTTCTATGATGAGTGGTATAGAAGACAGCTGCTCTATGACTTCTTCTATAGATTTTTTGTTTATATTCTCTTCTGAAACTGCTTGTAGACGTACTTCATCTGTTAAACCGCGGCCCCATACGTTTTCATGGTTTACTTTAATATTGTTAATTTCTTTTGCCCAATACGGGATAGCTTCCGCTACATGTGTAATAATTTGCATAATTGACCATTCATCTTCTGAAGGTTTCCAATAGATGATTTCCTCTGGCAAAGACTTAACAATAGTCTTGATCTTATCGATTGATTCATAAACAGATTCGGCTGCGTGGATTTGCAAGCTTTTCGTCATAGTACTGGCACCTCTACTGTTTGTCTTACTCTATTTTCAAGTACGCCTACTCCATCAACTTCAATACGAACGATATCTCCATCTTTAAGAAATACTTGCGGATTACGTGCAACACCTACCCCACCTGGTGTACCTGTTAAAATGACATCCCCTGGCTCTAGTGTCATTAAACCGGATAAAAACGAAACGAGATATTGTACCGAGAATACTAAATTAGCAGTATTAGATCGCTGACGTGTCTCTCCATTCACTGTTAAGACGATTTCCAAGCCAGATGGGTTCGTTAATTCATCTGAAGTAATTAACCATGGTCCCATCGGAGCACTTCCTTCAACTGTCTTCCCTTGAAGCCATTGAATCGTACGGCGCTGAATATCACGATAAGTAATATCATTCGCAATTGTGTAACCAGCTACATATTGGAGGGCATCTCCTTCTGAAATATTTCGAGCACGCTTCCCGATTACAAAAGCAAATTCAGCTTCGTAATCTAGTTGTTCAGAAATCGGGTAATGTGGAATATCATCTTCTGGACCGATTACTGTATTGGCAAACTTCGCAAAGATGACTGGAAATGCAGGTAAGTCGCGTTTCATTTCCAAAATGTGTTCACGATAATTGTGACCTACACATATAATTTTTCCTGGCGAAGGTACTGGAGCTTCTATTTTCACTTCACCTTCTTCAAATACCAATTTATCTCCATGGTTTTTCATAAGCGCATAAGCGATCGCATCTTTTGCTAAATTCATACTTTCCGTTCCACCTTGTAAAAATCCATTCATATCCTTTGGTATATACGCCTCTGCAATTTGAGCGGCCCGAAGGTTTCCTTCGCTTGTCAATTTCGCTTTAAAAGCAGCATGCAAATCAATCAATTTCCCATTTTCTAAAGCAGCAATTCTCGTTTCTCCATTACGTGTAAAAGTAACAAGTTTCATAGTAATCTCCCTTTCCTTTAAATGAATGAAAATTCTACCCTGAACGATAGTAACGTATAACTTTCCGGCCCTACTC
>NZ_JBFUIN010000536.1:0-2168 GCF_056401855.1 Bacillus sp. P4_D3 | reverse complement strand
CAATACAGCTGAGGAGCTAAGTAATAAGCTTACTGGTATTGCATTTGGTCAAGCATTAGCAGAAGTAAAAGATTTTTCCTATGTTGGTGGGCCAAATACAACGGTTGAGATGGGGCAGCGAAACGGCTTAGTTTTTGGTGAAATGTGGATTCCTGTTGTTAGGAAGTAAAGAGATTAAAGGAGAGATGGAATTGTCCAATATCGTAGATTTTAAAATTGTAACTACAGCTGGCTTAGAATCTTCACCTATAGCAGAAGCGCTTGCTGGTCTACGTGCCCATGAAGCACGTTACTTTATGAACAAATACAAGCATGAATTTACGGTTGTACCAGCTAGTGAAAGTGAGAAGACTCTTGACTATGTGAACCGCGTTTTGAAAGAAGAACGTGATATTGAGTTTGCGGCTAAACCTTTAGAAACATCGTGTTTTCAAGTGGAAAATATTAAATTTGCCTATGTCTTCTATGAGGATGGTCTTGCAGTCAACGTCATGTATACGTTGGATAACCCAAAGAAGCGGGCCGTTGGATTTAAGCTTTCTGAGGGAATGGAGATACCAACGGAGTTAGTAGAGAAGTTTAAGTTTGCTAGACAGAAGTCTAAACTTGCTGGAACAATTCGAGGTTCGTTTTTTGTAATAAAAGGAGAATATAGTGTAAGTTGAAGAATCAGTCATTTGTTATATTGAGTTATTTTTTAAAAGGCGCTATTAAGGCTAACAATCTTGAATTGGTAGCCTTTTTTTACATAAGTAAATAATATTTACAGTCTGCTACACACTACGTTCTTATAAAATGAAACAAAGGGAAATTACTGTAAGGGGGTGGTGGGGTGAGCAAAAAAAGGCTATTTGAGTTATTCTTAGTAACTTTTGCTTTACTGTTCCTTCATGTAAGTACATTTACTAATGAAAAATTGAACGATAAATTTGGTAACTTTACCTTCTTTGTTGTATTTCTCATGTTTTATATCAACGTTGCATTTGTAGAACGGTATTTTGATGATATACAAAAGTGGATTCGAAATATCATATTTCTTCTTGCCCTGTTAGTAGTAGCTTTAATATCACTATGGATAGGTTACTTTTAAAGCCTTGTGATCAAGAAAGACCCCAGTGAAAAAAATGGAGGACTTTTCATAGTCTTCTAAATACAGTGAACCCCGATAATAATAGGCTATGTTAACCTTATATGAATAGGCATACATTAATCTTTTTTCTCCTCAATCATGATAAAATGGACGATAAGAAATTTATGTAAGATAAAGGGGTGGAAGATTCATGGTCAGTTTTAGCACTTTGCTAGCTTTTGCAATTGTTTCACTTAGTATGGTTTGTTCACCTGGGCCTAACATGATTTATCTCATTTCTCGCTCGATTACGCAGGGGCGTATGGCAGGATTCATTTCTCTTTTGGGTATCATGCTTGGCTTCATAATTTATATAATCGCAACAATGTTCGGACTTACAGCCCTTTTCCTAGCTGTTCCGTCTCTCTATGAAGCAGTTAAGTGGGCAGGTGCTGCTTACTTACTCTGGCTCGCATGGAATTCGATTAAGCCTGGTGCTACATCTATTATGGAACCTTGTACTATTGCTATTGAGCCGCCACGGAAATTATTTTTAATGGGACTTATGACGAATCTGCTGAATCCTAAGATTGCTATTTTGTATGTGTCACTTCTACCTCAATTTGAAGATCCTGAGAAAGGATCGTTGCTTCTACAAGGTGYAGTTCTGGGCTTTACACAAATAACGGTTAGCTTTATAGTCAACCTCCTAATTGTATTTACAGCAAGTAGAGTTGCCAAATGGTTTGGCACACGCCCAACGTGGCTGCGAGTGCAGCGTTGGCTTATGGCAAGCGTCTTGACAGGTCTTGCTGTACGTCTTGCTTTTGAACGTCGACAGTAAGAGTCTTCTTGGGGAAAGTTACTATCTTTTTGGAACGATTGTAAGTGGAATAAGAATGGTATTAAAAATAAAGCCAGCTACTGTATGTTCTTACTTTTACCTAACGTTTTTTCAAAAATGCTAGTAGATGCTGTTTCTTTTTTTAGAGGATACGGTAGGAATACCGTATTTTTTATTATAGGGGAATTTTGTTTTGTTAGCTTGAGAGCAATGTGAAATCTAAAATAATATGATCATATTATTTTAGGTACTTTT
>NZ_JBFUIN010000535.1:0-2168 GCF_056401855.1 Bacillus sp. P4_D3 | reverse complement strand
GTTACAGAATATTAATGGTGCCGCTTCATCTTTACTATCGTAAAAGTTCCACTTTGTTAATTGTTTGACGCCTTCTTTCTCCACTTCATTTAAATCTGTTTTATTTAACTCTTTTAAAAATATAGGAGCAAATTCTTTCCCGTATAAATTCTTTTGATCCATCTGTAACTTTTGTAAATCTTTCACCGTATATTTTTCCTTCTCTTGTAAAAACTCTTGAATGCGCATTTGCCTATATGGCTGTGCCCACGTATTACTAATATGGTACGGATAATTATCATCAACAATTTTATTATTCGCAGTTGAAATGAACCCTTGTTTTGGATTTATTACTTTTGGAAGCTGATCAAATGGGATATACCCTTCCCATTCATATTCATCTGTCCATCCTGGAACTGGCAAACTACCATCGCCTTTTTTACGCACTGGTATATTTCCATTCGCTTTATAAGCAATTGTGCCGTCATTTGATGCAAACAAAAAGTTTTGAGTCGGTGTGTGAAAATCTTGAAGAGCTGTTTCAAACTCATTCCAGTTTTTTGCTTTATTCATATTTAATACTGCCTTTAATTCAGCTGAAGGCTCTAAAGCAGTCCATTTCAAAGCGAATACTGTTTTCGTTTTCTCCTTACCCTTATCCGCAAACTCTGAAATTACTGGACCGTGCCTCGTAATTGTAACGTTATACGGAATTGTTTTCCCGCCTTTTACTTTAATAGATTCATCAACAACCGTAGCCTTTTCCCATTTATCGTTATACAAAAATTCATTTTCATTATTAGGATTTCTCTTTTCAATATATAAATCTTGTACATCAGGACCAGTATTCGTAACACCCCATGCAATTTTGTCATTGTGCCCTAATATAACACCTGGTACTCCAGCAAAAATAACGCCACTCACATGTAAATCTTTCATGTCAAGTCTCGTTTGATACCATATAGAAGGTGTCGCAAGCGATAAATGAGGATCATCCGCTAAAATCGGTTTACCAGACACACTCTTCTCACCGCTTATCACCCAGTTATTACTACCGTTAAACTCCGGCGGAATTACTGTCTTTGAAAAACTTTGTGCTACATTCACATTTGTATTTTTCAGTTCAGCGAGCAATCTAGGTGCATCTTTCGGATATGTAGGAAATAGCTCATTTGCTTGCTTTTCCGGAAGATTTTTCAACGCCCAATATCGAAATGCCTGTCCATGCCAATGTCCTCCTAAATCAAACGCCATATACTTTCCGATCGTTAAAGAATCAACCATTGACCATTCAGCAGGTTCATAACCTAATAGAGTAAACTCCACTGGCAATTTCTTTTCGGCCTTCGCCTCACGTATAAAAGCATTCACCCCATCAGCAAATGACTGCAGGGCATATTTCGCTTCCCCATCATATTGACTAACAGATGCTTCTGCCGCTCGCCGTAAACCGAGCGTTCGAAACAACTTATCTCGATCAACAGCTGCTTCCCCTACAACTTCACTTAACATACCAGAAGCTTGCCTTCTACTTAAATCCATTTGAAACAAACGATCTTGCGCTTGTACATACCCTTGCGAAAAATATAAATCATGTGCATTTCCCGCTTTAATATGCGGTATTCCTTTACTATCCCGCTTCACCGTAACAGCGTGTTGTAAATCCTCAAGTTTTATCGTTCCATCTATCTTTGGCATAGAACTAAGCGTATATATGTTCAAAAAAATCATAACGCAAATAAACAAAAAAAGAACGATACTACTAGACCAAATGAAAATTCTTTTTCCCCTATTTCGTTTCTTTTTTATGACGACTTCCATACAATCCCTCCTCTCTCAATCTATTCGCTTCTATTGTAAAAGAACCTTTTAGAAAAGAAGAAATCATTACTTGCTCATGCTATGGATCATACAAACTGAACACTTCTCTCTTACGCACTATTTCCTTTCCTTTACTGAAGCTTACTCGTCCTTTCTTACACCAATTCCTCAAAATCCCCTGCACATAAGCAAGTGTTCCCTTATTATTTTCAAACGCGATTTTAAGCGCCTCTAGTACTGTCTCTCCTGAAACTTTTTGTATCCACCCCTTCAATTCCTTCACGATATATGGAGATAGACTACTTATATTTTGTTCGTAAAACTTATAAACTTTACTATGCGAAGTAGCCTCTTCTACCGTTTCTACC
>NZ_JBFUIN010000534.1:0-2174 GCF_056401855.1 Bacillus sp. P4_D3 | reverse complement strand
ATCGGAAACATTTGCAAAATGTATTAAAAGTACTTGCCTCAATATCGGATCAAGATACGCCTGTATCATCTTCTTATTTTTACACAGCTGGATTTCGTCGAAAGGAATTGGGTGCGGTTCCTTTAATTCTTGGTACTTCTCCAAAGAAATATAGTAGAACGAATAAATGGATTGTAATTAAAGAATAAGAAAGGGCTTATGTCATGGTTAATAAAAAGCGGTATATGAAAGTGAAGTTTTGGAGTGTAAGAGCTTTAATCATACTTTTCTTTGCGATTTGTGCAATATCGTTATCACAAGGTGTGGTGCATGTACAAGACATAGTAAAAGAGCGTTTTTTTAGTGAGAAGAAATCTGAAAAAATTTATAAGGAAACAATAAACAATGAAAATAATGAAGATTATGGCACTGGCAGACCTTTGGAAAATACAAAAGTAGGAGAAAATAGGGATAGGACGCCAACGGGTAAAAAATTTAAAGGTTTTAAAAAGGAAAATTCATGGGGAGACGTATTTTCTTTTCTTTCAAATTCATGGATTACTGTAGTTTTTTATGTAGTTATTGCAGCGGTAATTACATATTTTCTTTATAAATCAGTTAGGAAAAAGTTAATGAAATCAGAAATAGAACAGGAGAAACAATCGGTAACGAAAGAATATACGGTAAGAACCGAAAAAAACGAGAAAGTGAAGCATCGATTAAAGCGACCATTACCTACAGATACGATAAGGAAAGCGTTAGTTGAATGGGAAAGGACTTTACCATTTCATGAACAGAGAAGGTCTTATGAAACGATACAACAGTGGTTAAAAAGAATTTGTAGAACGAGAGATATCATTCCGTTATATGAGTCTGTTCGATATGGTGGAAAGACTTATACGGAATTAGATGTGGAAAAAGCAATGAAGTGGATAGAGGATGGTGGGAAAGGGCTGCATGAATAGTAGAATGTACTATATCAAAATAAAAAAGATGGCTGAGTTAATCTGAATATAAAAATTATATAAGTAAATAAAATTAACTGTAAATTAATTTTATTTACTTATATTTAATTGCATGTTAATGTATACTTAATTTTTTATATCTATACCAATGGAAAAAGAATATACAAGCTATATGTAACTCTTTGTATAGTATTGCTTCTTAAATTGTTTATGAGTGTATCTTTGTTTTATTAATATAAAATGAAAAAAGGATGCATTAAAGCTAAACGATTAATGGGTAGCATGTTAATAAAAAATTACATGAGTTTAGTAGAAACGTATAATTTATTTTTAAGGGTGTGAAAATATAATGAAACCGGTATTGAAAAGCATACTTATTTCCTTTGCTTTTTCTGCAGTAGGGATGTGTTGGCTGCTGTTCATGTTATTTAGAGGGGGCGGAGACTGGCTATTGTCTTGGATAGGTGTATTAATGGCATATTTATCTTTATACACTTTAATAGATTTATATTGTAAAAATACATACGAAAAAACATTAAATAAATTGCTTATAAAATCAACAGTTACTACCTTTAGTTTTGGAGTATTAGGAATCACATTTGGTATAATACACGAGCTATTAACACCATGGAGTCTCAGTTTAATGGTATGGTATTGGTTGCTAATTCTACTTTTATTTTTAACGACCATAATATTATTAGTTATTTTAGTATTGGTAAATCGTAAAAATCATAATTTTACCGTGGGATATAGAATACTTATACTTCTAAATATATTTCTTACGTTAGGACCAGTATTGTGGCCGTTATTTCTTACTATTATTGGAAATGGTATGAATGCTAGTGCAGGATGGTAAAAGTGAATATAGGGTTTGAAATATTTAAAAGAACGTGTTTATAAATGAAAACACGTTCTTTTTTATGATAAATATAAAGTTACTGTATCTGACGACTTACAATTATTTGCACTGGAGATYCAAAGTCTTTTATCCCCAAATACTTTACAGAATCTAGCTAGAGATGTTGGATTTGTACAGAGGACAAGTAAGTATCAAGCACAAGATTTAATAGCTTTATTCGTATGGCTAAGCCAAACTGTAGCATAACCTAGTTTTGTAGTTGTTTAGAAGCATCAAGCTAAGATAAAAATTAATCCCCTACAACAAAAACACTATTCTTTTTCATTGCGGATATTGTATTTCTTTAACCGACGGATCAGTGAAGTTTGAGT
>NZ_JBFUIN010000533.1:0-2175 GCF_056401855.1 Bacillus sp. P4_D3 | reverse complement strand
CTGTCTAAGGATGTCGTCGATAAATCAAAGAGAAAATGTCGTTATTATATGCGTAGTTTTAACTGTAATTATTAGATGTAAATTAAAAAAGTCTTTTTTAAAAAATAAAGGGGGTGTGAAATGTCTACGAAAATCTATAAATTATTACATAATAAAAGCCACAACTCATATGAGTGTGACTTAAATGTTTTTATTCAGCTTCAGCCTCGAAGCGTAAAGTGATTAAAACTCAAATGAAACCATAAGATATCTAGCATGATTTATTTTCCTAGATTTGAAATTGTTATATCAATTTTGTTTCTTTTTGCAGTGTTTAAAGCGTTGCTTAGTAAATCTAAAAAAATTGTACCTGTTGGAGTAGCATGATAATTGGCTAAACTAGTTATTTTATTAGGGATTTTATTTCCCCAAGGTGGCTGTTTTTCCATGTGCTCAATATCCCAAATGACTTCTGCAGGAGGTAATTCACTTAAAATTTTTCTTATCTCTTCTACATTTTGAAGTGCTTCTTCTGTGTCCTCCCAACGTAACTTGTCGAAATATAAATTCTTCATTAATAGTGGGTACTTAGTGCCCCAACCTTCAGACTCTGTATGATATGACATGGTTGAAAAAAAGCTATGTAAAAAATCAGGGTGTCCTGTTTCATAGAAAAATATATCTACTTTAAATCCTACTGCCATTAATATCAATCCTCTCGTTTAAATATTACCTCGGGTGTTTCTTTAGACTTTTCTCTTATTTTTCTTACGATATCAAATAAAGCCTCTTCAGGAACAGTTTGTCCTCGTATATCAATGATGACAGTTTGCTTTGTACCTATAGGTAAATTATCAACCCTATCATTAACTTGTTTAACAATAACTCTAACTAGGTTACTTCTTTTTGATGAAGTAGACAAGTCATAATTTTTCACTTCCAAGCTGTGACCCTTTGTGTAAAAATCAGGTCTTGTACTACCTTTTGTAACTTTTGAAACTTCTTCTCTATCTTTAAAAGCAACTTGGTCGTCATAATTAGGATACTCCGTACCTACGTCAAGTTCTGATTGTCTCCAAGATGGTCTAGCAAACATAAGATAACCGCTTAAATAATTACCCCAATTTCCTGATGGTGGAAGTGTGCTTACTATTGCTTCACCAGTGAGACCAACACCTGCAAAAGCAGGTTGTAAACGTGGTGGAAAAGCTTCAGTTACTTTGTACATGTTTGTTCCTCTAGCAAGTTTAGAAGCCTTATCAAGACCTTTCCCACCAAGTAACCCTAGACCGACTGATGTTACTAAATAAGAACCCCATCGGAATCCACTTTCGACATCACCATGCCAAACGTCATTCATAAAAGAATCTGAGAAAGCGTTCCACATAGCAGGAAGAGTCTCATCATAATTGACAACAGCATCCCACATGTCTGACCATGTTTCACCGTCACCTAACGCTTTAAATCCTTCCCAAGCATCTCCAACACCTTTTCCTGCACCATCATAAAGACCATCCCAAGCTTTCTCTAAATCAGATTTTGGTTTGCCACACATTGCACCTTCTTCAATTGAATTATCAGCCTGACGATTCCTATCTTCTGCAATCGCTTGAATTGAAGTCGCCCACTCCATATTTAATCCTTGTGTACTAAATGTACCACTTGCTGGACTAAAACCTTTCCCACTTTGGACTTCAGCAAGACCCGTCGCAATGCTAGCGGCTAATTGAATTGCTGTATTATAGTTATTACTAGATGTTTGGTTGAACTGATACAAATGATCTAACTTTTCTTGAAGTTTGCGCCTCATGGCAATAAAAAGATTTACCATAGCGTCCATGCCCGAAATCGGCATAGTTTGATGGAGTGCTTCTGTACTTGCTATCATTCGGTCAATTTCTCGAATTTGTTCTAATATTTCTTGTTCAATAACATCTGTTGAAGCTACCTGTGATTGAAATTGACTTGGAAAGGCATCGTTCTGACGAATTAATTCCTCACATAAGTAAATGATTCCTTGTGCTAAAGGGCGAAAGGTTTCTGCGAAAAATGCTTTTGCACTATCGTAAGTTTGCCCTTGTAGAACGGTATCACTTGTAAAAGCATCAATCGACTGAATAGCTTGTTCCATACCTTGAATAGTAGCGGTACAGAAAGCATTCATACTTTGTGTTTGAGCCTGTACTTCTCCCAGAT
>NZ_JBFUIN010000532.1:0-2176 GCF_056401855.1 Bacillus sp. P4_D3 | reverse complement strand
GTAAAAAAGCTTACTGAAATTGGAGAAGAAATTAAGAAACAGTGGCCAGATGCAAAAATAGCAATTACGCACCGAGTAGGACGACTAGAAATAATGGATATCGCAGTTGTCATTGCAGTGTCGTCACCACATCGTAAAGTAGCGTACGAAGCGAATGAATACGCAATTGAACGTATAAAGAGAATCGTCCCAATTTGGAAAAAAGAATTTTGGGAAGATGGAACGGAGTGGATTGGAGATCAGCTTGAAAATACTTCGTATCCAGACGGAAAACCAAAGAAGGAAGAATGAGAAGATGATTACAATTTTACTGTTCGCAAATTTACGAGAAGAAGTTGGCTCCGAGAGAGTAGTAATAATAGAAAAACGAGAGATGAATGTTCATCAATTGAAAAAATGGCTGAAAGATCACTATCAATTACAGAAACTGGATAAAGTGATGGTGGCGATTAACGAAGAATTTGTAACGGACGAAGAAATCGTAAAAGCCGGAGATATCGTAGCGTTTATCCCGCCTGTAAGTGGAGGTTAATTTTTTCTATTTGAGTATCAAATCTTTTATACGTTAAGGAGGATCATTATGAGTGAGTTTTCGCACTGGAACGAAGAGGGAAGAGCTAAAATGGTTGATATTTCTCAAAAGGATATTTCAACACGTACAGCTGTTGCGCAAAGTACAATTTCTTTATCAAATGAACTATTTGAAGCAATTCAAAACGGAGGATTGAAAAAAGGAGACCCGCTTCAAGTAGCACAAGTGGCTGGCATAATCGGTGCTAAAAAAACAGCGGATATAATCCCTATGTGTCATCCGATATTAATCCAAGGAACCGACTTTACGTTTCATTATGAAAAGAAAACCGATGGCTATGAATTAATGATACGAGCGACAGTAAAATGTAGTGGGAAAACAGGTGTAGAAATGGAAGCATTAACTGCCGTAACGATTGCAGCTCTTACTTTTTACGATATGTGTAAAGCAGTTGATAAAACGATGGTTATGAAAGAAACGTATTTAGTACAAAAAACGGGTGGGAAAAGTGGAGATTTTTTTCATCACGTAAAATAATTACAATGGAAGGAATGTATATGATGATTACTCACGAACAAATTATGAACGCTTTAAGCCATGTAGAAGATCCAGAGTTACACAAAAGTATTGTGGAATTAAACATGGTAAGAAATATAAAAATTGATGGAACAGAAGTTGGGTTAGAAGTAGTTTTAACAATTCAAGGTTGTCCGTTGAAAGTAAAAATTCAACAAGATATTGAAGACTCTCTTCGAAACATTGGAGCATCGAGAATTTCTTTGACATTCGGTTCTATGACACCGGAAGAACGAGCTGCATTAACAGCGTCTTTAAAGAAAGAGGCTAGAACAGAAACAGGCATGCCGAGTATGCTGAGACCTGATTCAGGAGTACGTTTTATTACTGTAACGAGCGGAAAAGGGGGAGTGGGTAAATCAACTGTGACGATTAACCTTGCTACTGCTTTAGCACGTATGGGCAAAAAGGTTGGGATTTTAGATGCAGACATATATGGATTTAGCATCCCAGCTATGATGGAAACGAATGAAAAACCAACAATGATTGATCAAACAGCAATTCCAGTCGTAAGTCATGGTGTTAAAATTATGTCGATGGGATTCTTCACAGAAGGGAATAACCCCGTTATGTGGCGCGGACCAATGTTAAACAAATGGATTCAAAACTTTCTTGCAAACACGCACTGGGGAGAACTAGACTATCTTCTTCTTGATTTACCGCCTGGAACAGGAGACGTTGCAATTGATGTCGCTGCAATGATTCCACAAGCGAAGGAAATTATCGTCACAACGCCTCATAACGTAGCTTCATTTGTCGCTTCTAGAGTAGGAGTAATGGCAAAACATACGAAACACGATATTTTAGGTATCGTTGAAAACATGGCATATTACGAAGAACAAGACGGATCAAGAAACTATCTCTTCGGAAAAGGCGGTGGTGAAATGTTAGCAGAACAACTGCAAACAGAAGTAATTGCTCAAATACCGTTTGCGAAGCGTGAAGAGAATAAAGGGTCGTGTGTATATGACGAAGACTCGCTCGTTGGGGAGATGTTTACTTCTTTAGCGGAGGATATTATTTATAAAGGATAGGTTGGTATAAAAAGTGGGATACATAGCACGTATG
>NZ_JBFUIN010000531.1:0-2183 GCF_056401855.1 Bacillus sp. P4_D3 | reverse complement strand
GTTCTAGTAGTTTTAGTGTAATCGTTGTATATGCACAAGAACTTGTTCCAGGTAAAGTTGGAATGGTATCTGGATTAATTGTCGGCCTTGCGTTTGGCCTTGGAGCATTAGGTGCTGTAGTTCTTGGGAAGTTAGCTGATATGTATAGCCTTCAGTTCATTATGCTATTATGTAGTTGTTTACCATTAATTGGACTTACTTCATGGTTACTGCCAAGTGATAAGAAAACGATAGAATAGGGGATGCACTATGAAATTATGTGAAAACGTAACAGAATTAATAGGAGATACACCTGTCGTCCGGTTATCTAAATTTATTCCAGAAGACGCAGCGGATGTGTATGTGAAACTAGAAATATTTAATCCATCACGCAGTGTGAAAGACCGTGCTGCTTATAATTTACTTCACGTTGCGGAGGAGAATGGTCTCATAAAACCAGGAGATACAATTATTGAACCGACGAGCGGGAATACAGGAATTGGTTTAGCGATGAATGCAGCTGCTAAAGGATATAAAGCTATTTTAATTATGCCAGACAATATGTCCAAAGAGCGTATTAATTTATTGAAGGCATACGGCGCAGAAGTAGTTTTAACACCGGCAGAACAAAGAATGCCAGGAGCAATTGCGAAGGCGGTAGAGTTACAAAAAGAAATTCCAAATAGTTTTATTCCGCAGCAATTTGAAAACCCAGCAAATCCGGATGTTCATCGTTATACGACTGCACTTGAAATTTATGAACAAATGGATGGAGAGCTTGATGCATTTGTAGCAACCGCAGGAACAGGTGGAACAATTACAGGGACCGGTGAAACGTTAAAAGAGAAACTACCAAACTTATATATTGCAGTAGTAGAACCGAAAGGATCACCAGTGTTATCTGGTGGTGTTCCAGGCCCTCATAAACTAGTCGGAACAAGTCCTGGTTTTATTCCAAAAAACTTAAATACAGAAGTGTATAACGAAATTATTCAAATTGCAGATGAAGAGGCATTAACTACAATGAGGAACTTAGCAAGACAAGAAGGCTTATTAGTAGGGCCATCTTCAGGAGCTTCTGTTTACGCAGCAATTATGATAGCGAAGCGTCTAGGTGCTGGCAAAAAGGTTTTATGTATTGCACCTGATACAGGGGAACGTTATTTAAGTATGGGGCTATTTGAATAAAAATGATGAAAACACCTTAATAGTAAGGATGAAAATCCTCTATTAAGGTGTTTCTTTTAGAAAAATAGAGAATGGATGAGTGGGGAGAATGACAATGAAACTATTAAAACTGACATACGAATATCGCGAACAAATTATGGAGTATAGGCAGGCATTTTTAAATTCAGGAGAACAACCACACGGTAGTAGTTCTTTACAAAATTTTGCTTCTCTGGATGAATGGTTTGAAAAAGTGAGTATACAAGAAGTAGGAGAAAACTTACCATCTAATCGAGTACCATCTAGTCAATTTTTAAGTTTTGAAAAAGGAGAACTTATAGGTTTTGTGAATATTAGACATCGATTAAATCCAGAATTATTGCTGGAAAGCGGTCATATCGGTTATAGTGTGCATCCTAATGAACGTCGCCAAGGATATGCTACTAAACAACTTCAACTTTCATTGGCTGAAGCGCAAAAATTAGGATTGAAGAAAGTGTTAATAACTTGTGATAAATCTAATATTGGTTCTGCTAAAACGATTCAAAAGGTTGGCGGTGTGTTAGAAAATGAAGTAGTTTCTACTCATACTGGCGAAATTGTTCAGCGTTATTGGATAGAAATATAATTTAGTAGGAATTTGAAAAGGTAATGTAATGCGGAATATTGAAATAGATAAATGAAAAGTAAGGGGAGTACTGCAGTTTTAGGGGGAAATGAAATGGGATTAAAAGAGAAAGCGATAAAGATGTCGGAGATTTATAGGCAAAACCCGAAAGTCGAAGCTATTATTTTAGCAGGATCTGTAGCTAGAAAGTTAGAAGATGAACATTCAGATATTGAATTACATATTTTATGGTCAGCACCGCCAGAGGATGAGGATCGTCAAGGACCTATTAACAATATTGGTGGAACGATTTTGTCATATCATCCTTACGAGGAAGAAGAATGGTCGGAAACATATTTGACGAAAGAAGGAATTAAACTAGAGATTAGTAATTTTTTAACAGTGACAGTAGAAAAGGTTATTTCAGAAG
>NZ_JBFUIN010000530.1:0-2187 GCF_056401855.1 Bacillus sp. P4_D3 | reverse complement strand
ATTTTGATTCTCATGTTCTTCTATCTTTTCATTATCTTCCACTTTTTGTTCGATAATAGAAATGATATATTCACTCTCTGTCACAAGCTTGTTACCTGCCGCATCTGTTACTTCCACAATAAGTTGGTGCGGACCACTAGGTAACGCTTCTGTTATTTCAATTTGTTTCTGCCAATCCAGGTCGTGTTTATTATAGTCTAATAAAAAAGTAATATCGTTACCTTCTTCTTTTCCTTTTAATATAACTCGCACTTCATTAACAACTGATTCTATATCTACCGCTTTTACTCGTATATAAACAAATTCTCCCTTTTTCCGTTCAATAAAGTTCTCTTTCGCCTCATCAATAGTAACCTTCTCTAACTTCGGCAATTCTTTATCTATAGTGGGTATTTTGTTATTAATTCGAATGAGCGGAACATTTAATTCATTCTCTACTACTTCTTCCTTCTCATCTTCTTTATAGCTTTCAACGAGCTGAAGGTTCCAATCACCTTGCAAATCATATATTCCGACTTTGTAATTAGCGATCCATCGTTTCGTTTCTTCTTCATACTCGAAAGATATTACTCTTTCCTGTCTGTACTGCTCACCATTTTTTTGTAATTGCAATACACCTTTTACACTTTGAGTATTTTTTTCATTTGGCTCTACAGCAATTCGCAATTCTTCGCCAACCTGTAATTCCTGCTTATTAACTGTAATAATTCCTCGGTCTGTTTCTATCTTTCTTTCTTCTCGTTGTTCTTTCTCCTGCTCATTCTCTACTACTTTTTTTTCATCTTCAACCGGGGGTATTTCCGTTCGTTCCGACTGTTCCCGAYCTTTTATATTTTGCTCTTTTTGCTCTTCTTGCTCATTCACTTCACTTACATTTTGCTCTTGTACACTTATTTCTTCCGCTTGCCCTTGCAACGGGAAGAAAGTACATATATGTAAAAATAGCAAACTCACTAGAAAAAACTTTACGTTTTTCATCTATTTGTTCAAACTCCTATAGCGATTTCGTCACTTTTACTCCGAAAAATCCATCTACATTTACAAGCTCTCCATAAGCAACCAATACATCGTTCACATAAATTTGAATTGGTTCATCAATATCTTCATCCAGTACGACCGCTTCATTTTCTTGTAAACTTAAAATATCTTGAATTGTCCTCACTGTACTTCCAAATACAAATTTAACATTCATTTCTACATTTTGTAGAATAGATGCATCCATATACACTGGCTCTACCTGTTTAACTTCTTGATATTCAATCGGCTGTATGACTGGTGCAGGAATTTCTTCCTCTTCAATAACTTCTTCAACTATTACTTCTTGCTCTTCCATCATCGGATAAAGAAGTCGTCTAACCATTTCTTTTGCTTCTGATATTGGTAGTATTTGATACATCTTTGACTGAAGAAGGTCACCAATTTCAATGTTAAACGTAATTTGAACGAGCTCGTCCACTTCCATCGCTTCTCCCAAATATTCCATTTCTTCTTTTAACGAAACAAATTTAACATCTGGTGGTGTCATATCCATTTTTTCTTTAAATATTTCTGACATTGCTGTTGCAGCATGCCCCATCATTTGGTTCATGATTTCTTTAATACCGCTTAACTCTAATTCACTTAGTTCTTTATCCGGATCGATCTCACCCGTTCCCATCATCATTAAATCTACCATTGTTAAAGCAACATCTTTCGTAAATACGAATACGTTCTCATTCTTTAATCCTTCAACAAAATCGACATTTAATATAACAAATGGGACTGGCACTCCGTCATAATGACGAACATTAATTGCCTCTACATTTGGTGTACTAATAGAAACAGGCTGATTTAAAAGCGTCGATAGTACGGTTGAAGCCGAACCAATTGAAATATTCGCAATTTCACCAAGCACATCTTTCTCTTCTTGTGTTAACTGCTCTTTCTCAACATGTTCTTCTACAACCTCAGTTTCCGCCACTTCCGTCTGCTCTTCTATTCCTTCTTCCACACCACCAGATAATTGTAATAATTTATTTATCATTTGTTTCGCATGTTCAACTGAAACAATTTGTACAAGTTTAGAGTCTATAAGATTATCTATTTTTAATTCAAACGATACTTTAACAATTACATTACTTCCATTAATACTAGAGATTTTCTCCATCTCTTCCTTAAGTTTCACAATTTTGATTGTAGGTGGGGACA
>NZ_JBFUIN010000529.1:0-2191 GCF_056401855.1 Bacillus sp. P4_D3 | reverse complement strand
TCAAAGTAACTGCAATAATCCCTCCATAGAATTTTTCGAAATATCGCCTGGAATGAATCAAAAACACTTGAATAAATATTGCTGCGCTAACTAATAGAGAAAAAATAGAAAGATTGATGAAATAGTCTTTAATAATCATGTAATGTCCCTCCTTGCATTAAGTATATTCGACAAAAAAGCAGAAAATCCTACAAATAGTATAAACAGTTCAGGTGCAAAACAATTAAAATAGATGTAAATAATCTTTAAATCTTGGACATTCTGAGATCCAAAAATTCTCTAAAGCAAATATTGAATTTACAAAAACCATGCTTTTTTAGACTCATATAATCATATCTACAAAAAGCAACCAGAAATATTTACTTTCATAATGGAAGTGCTCTTTTCTAGTCTAATAAAAGCAATATATCGTTTTATTGCACCAAAACTTGAAGAAAGAAATCTTCTCGAAAAGACAGAAGTACTGCATAAATTCCAAAGCACTCGGCAGAAATCAACATTCCATTTTAACAGCAATCTTATTTAGTCTGAAATTTCAATTTAACTACAAAAACGATCCTTTTTGTAGGAACCTACAGAAAAGATCGTTTTTTTAACTCTTATTCTTTGCTGAAATGCTCATTTATGATGGGATCAAGTGATGGACCAAATATTCCCCTTTTTTAAAACCTACGCGATTTCTTCAAAGTCTCCAATATATCATCTGTAAAAGCAGTATCCCCCTCTGCTTCAGTAAAAAGGTTTGGGTTCCGTAACGACATGATAGGCGTTATTAATAAAACTTAAACTAGAAATTCAAATGAAATTTATATATTCTTTTGAGTGTTTTTAAAAGAAAGCATCGTCCCCTCACTATTTGATTGTAAAGTGTATTTTATATTGAACATCTTTGATATATCTTCAATATTTTTTAATCCTATTCCCGTTCCTTTGACATTTATATCAAAGCCAATTCCATTATCTCTAAAGGAAACAATATCTTCATCTATAATGATTTTGAGTTTTTTAGCTTGTGAATGTTTAATCACATTTTGAAAAACATTATCAAATAGCCTTTGAATCCATAACTCATTACTATTCCATACCAACTCTTTATCTTGTGGATTATATACTAATCCAATTTTATGAACACTATACAAATAGCGCCATTTTTTAACCATATTTTCTATTAAATCATGTATATTCACTTCATCATTCACAATATAAGTATCCTCTAAAGTTTCTGTAGATTGAATATTAAATTCGTTTGTTAAATCACTTATATATTGTATCTGCTTATACATTGATTCAAATACTGGCGCTTGTTCTTCGTATTCGCCTTCTAAATAATATAATTGTAATCTAACAGCTGTTAAAGGTGTATTAATATCATGCCGTAATTTATTTAATAGCTCTTGCTTTATTTGTTCTTGTTGTTGTAGTTCTAATTCTCGATAAGTCGTTCTTTCTATAAGCAAGTTTACTGATTTAATCAGTTCCCCTATCTCATCATCGCTTTTGACATCTATTATATTAGGAATTTTTTTATCACTTGCTAAATCTCGAATCGTTTGATTTAATATATTAATTTTATTTAATAATGAATTAATCGATTTTGAAAATACAAAAGCTAATACTAATAGTGACAATAAAAATATGATTAACATAGTAGGATATGCAAAGGATTCGTGAAAAGGAATGTTCTTATTTTTAGTTTTAAAGGCAACATTATAAATAACTGATACAAAGATACTAATCGACAATAATAACAATGGTACGCTAATAATAGCAGTGAATAGTAATAACTGATATTTTTTCTTTAAGTTCATTTCTTCATATAGGTATTTAATCTATACCCTTCTCCATATATATTCTGAATAATATCACCTGTTTTATCATCGATTTTGGTCCTGATTTTCTTTATATGTACGTTCATGATATTTTGATTTCTATCTTCGAGTTGCCATAGGTAATCATAGAAGTGTTCTTTCGTTAAAATTCTATCTCTATTTTCATATAAATAGAAGAATATTTTACGCTCAATCGCAGTAAACGCAACTTCATTACGCAAACCCTTTATAAAAATCCTTTTATATTCTGCATCTATAAATAAATGTTTAATTTGCGTGAAAGTACCATATTGATTATCTAACATTTTCTGAATTCTTAACAATAATTCTCGAGGATCAAAAGGTTTTATCATGTATTCTTC
>NZ_JBFUIN010000528.1:0-2191 GCF_056401855.1 Bacillus sp. P4_D3 | reverse complement strand
GGTTCGCATTTTGTAATAAAAGTAAAAAATAAATCGATTGTTTTAACAGATAGTGATCGTTTAATAGATCATCAAATAACAGATGGGGATATTTTACAAGTTTTGTAAAGAATATTACCTGTTTTTAGTTTTTTACAAAAAACAGCTTTGTTATTATGGTTTATAAACAAAAGGAGAAGAGGATAAAAATGACGGAAAAAACAATTCAAATTGATTCAATGAACTATCAATTTCAAATAGAAAAAGAAATTTGGAAATTGGAAATGACAAAATCTCAAACGCGTATAAAAGATTTCCGTCAATTCGATATAATTACGGGCGCATCATCTGAGTTTGTACCATTAACGATAGAAGAAACGGATGATATGTTTACGTTTATATTTCAAGTGGATAAAAAATTATATAAGTGGGACGATCTTGGCCGTTTTGGAAGAAATGAGAAATTAAGACTGCTTCGAAATATAGCGCAGTTTCGTAAATACTTAAATAAACGAATAACGTTCTTTTTACATCCAGACAACATAGTTTTTAATGCTAATTTAATACCAAGTATTATACATAGAGGAATTCGAGATATTGTTCCACCAACCCCGTTGTTAGAAGAGCAATTTTTAACACAGTATAAGTGTCTAATCATTGCTTTATTCTCCCAAAAGCATAATTTTGATGATTTGTATGCTGGGTTACTAAAAGATGCAAAAGAAACAACATTTGAACAAACGGTTGCTCAAATGGAGAGCCTAGATGCATTACTGCAGTTTCTTGATGACAGCTTTGAGAAGGAACAAGCAAAAACAGAAAAAAACATGCAGTTAGTACCTAAAAAGAGCTACAAATCATTTAAATATTTAGCTTTTTCCTTCATAGCGGCGACAGTTATTTTAGCTGCTCCTTTAATATATTTCACTTTTATAAAATTTCCTTATCAAAATAAATTATTAGAAGCAAATGCGAGTTTCATAGCAACTGATTATGACCAAGTAATTACGCAATTAAATGAAGCGGAATTTGAATCATTACCGATTGCTTCTAAATATGAGTTAGCATTTGCATACATTACAGCTGAAAAACTAGATGAAGATCAAAAAAAAGCAATTATGAAAAATATTAGTTTAAAAAGTGATGAAAAGTATTTGCTTTATTGGATGTATAACGGAAATGGTAATTTTGATAAATCATTGGATTTAGCTAAGACTCTTGATGATCCGGAGCTTATTATATACGGCCTTGTTAAACAAATTGAATCGCTGAAAAATAATCCGGATTTGTCAGGAGAAGAGCGTGATCAAAAGTTAAAAACATATGAGCAACAATTAGATGAATATACAAAGAAATATGGTAAGTCATCAAGCGATAAAGATTTGTCGAACACAGAGAAAAAAGAATAAGAAAGCACTTGATGAGACAGTTGAAAAGGAGCAGTGAACGCGCATGGAGCAACTATTAGTATTGACTTATGGAGACAGAATATATAAGAGCACATTACATCCAAAAGAGCAATCAATAGTGTCGATTGGAAAAGAGTGGACAAATGATATTACGAATCCAAGTTTAGAGAAAGAAATAGAGTTAAACTGGAATAATGAAGTAAACGCTTGGATGGTAGAAAGTCAATTAATAGAATTCAACAAAGAATTTGAAATTGGAAAAAATCAAGGCGTGAGCTTAAAAGTCTTTATATCTATTATTGGCACAACTAAAGTGTTTGATATAGGAACGAAACATTCTCTTACAATCAGTCAAAATAGTTATGATGATATCGCTATTACAGGGAGTAGCGTAGATTTAATACTGTCTCGTGAAACGTTGTATGATTCTTTTAAAGTGAACGTATATGACGGGGCTGTATTTCATAATTATACGAAGCTAAATGATAGCGTTATGTTAGAAGCGGGAGACCAATTATATTTTGATGGTGTTTTGATGGAGATTGGCAGTGAAGATATTCAAGTATTGTCCTCAGAAAACAACGTGAAATCTACATTACCTATTTTAGTAGAATCAGAAACGAATTATCAAAGTGGTTATCCAGACTATCATCGTTCACCACGTATTATTTATCGTGAACCAGAAGAGAAAATGACAGTTGCGAAACCATCAAGTAAGCCGACAAAACCAACTGAGCATTTAGCAAGAATAATCGCACCTTCTCTTGTCATGATTGTTGTGACAGTATTACTCGCTATTTTTA
>NZ_JBFUIN010000527.1:0-2194 GCF_056401855.1 Bacillus sp. P4_D3 | reverse complement strand
CAATACTTTCGAAATTTATTGTATTCTCCATTTTGGAGGGAAGTTTCTGAAACAGCTACCATTAATTCGAACACTTTATCTATACCGCATCAACAATTAATCTACCATTTAGAATTGTTACCGCAACATACAGAGCAACCCCCATCTTTATTATTCGTATATAAACCAACGTTTTTAGTGTATGAGTATTACGCTTTTTTTATCGTTATTTCTATATTAGAACAAATCGGATTTGAAGATAAGAATCCTATCCGTGAACAAATACAAGAACATTTTTATTTAGACGGATTACAAGATGGAACGACAGTGATATTACATCGAGATGATATAAAAGTGCACGTCGCGTTTAATGATTTAATTGAAACACACCCTCTTATCGCACTAAGCAAAGGAAGTAATTTTTATAACGGAGAGGACACAAAGAAGCCGGATATTCGTTTAGATTGTTATGTAAAGGAAGAAGAAAAGTATGTATATAAATCTTCTATTATTATCGAAGTGAAATACAGCCCTATGTACAATATTTTTCAGCCTGTCGGTAATACGAAAGCAACTGAGCAAATGTATAAATACTGGTCCATTAAGTATGTAGAAGAACAGAATGGCAAACGAATTTTTAAGCGAAGAGCGATTTATGAAGTGATTTGTGTATATCCAGGTAGCCATATGCATAGTAAAAAAATTGAATCTGGTTGTGGAGTGTTTTTACAACTATATCCATATAAAACGAAACAAGGAGAAGAGAAGTTGGCTGGGAAGCATGGGATGATTCAAATTTTTGAGAAATGGTTAAAAAGTAATAAAATGTAAAAGGAATCCTTTTTAATGAAGGATTTCTTTAGGTTAAGAAGAATTATATGCCATAAGGAAAGAAGCATAACGTGGGTCGAACTTGAAAGGATAAACATTTTTCATTGGAGCAATTAACTTTCTTTGTATGTATGATTGTATAAGAAAGTAAGAAATGGTACATGCGGGGGAAAAGAGTGTGAAATAGGAATTTAATTCAATTTGCAGAATATAATAAGACATAAATATTTTTAGTTGCATACGAAGATTTGTTCTTATATGATAGTAAGTGAAAGCGTTATCAAAAACAGAACGGCGATGGGAAAGGCGGGTAAATATGTTCCAGCGTGTTCAAACAAAGGAAGAACATTTTTGGTTCGAGCAACTGTGGGGAGATTTTTGTGAAGAAAGAAACTTAATGTTTGTAGAACGTAATTTAAATCCATCACGATTTTTATTAATAGAAGATGAACATCATATTGGTACAGTAGAATGTATTAAGTTTACAGTACCTGAACAATCAAATTCTGAGTTTTTCTATCCGTTTTCTAAAAATGATTTAGTGAAAGATTTGAAAAATGTGTATGAAATAGGAAAGTTAAGTATTGCGAAAACGTCTCGGGGGAGAGGACATTTCAAAAGGCTGGCAGCTATTTTATTTATGCATGCGTTAGAGACGAAAGCGGAATGGTATATTGCAGCAGTTACAAAAAGAATGTATATGTATTTACTTACACTCGGTTTTCCAATTGAACCGATAGATAGTCCATTCCAGTTTCATGATACTTTACAAGGTGTACCAGTGCGGATTCATGCTCGAAAAGGGGCTACACATCTGTATTCTTTGAAAGAATTCCGTGATATTATTCAAGGGAATGCTCATGCGCAGGTACTTATTGCAGAATACAGTAAAAATATTATGTTAACAAAATGAAAATATATGAATATGTATAGTATGAAGAAGGGTGTCATATTACAGTCATCTTTCTTCATACGAAAAAGTAGACCCTTATTTTTGTAATAAGGGTCTAAAAGGTTATAGTCCAAATATACTAAAAATCATTTTACGACGCTTCGGTTTCTTTTCTCTTTCATATGTTGGTTTTGCATCAGGAGTAATGTATATTGGTTCTTCTTTTTTTAGGGCAGCTTCTAGTTTTTGAATTCGTTCTAACATTTCCTCCATTTCGCGGCGATGTTGTAAAAGTTGGTATGTAACGACATCATTTGCTTTATCTTGCATTTGTTCTTCCATTCGATCTAGTCTTCTTGTAATTGTGGTTAATTGAGCTGTTAATTGTTTAAAATCATTCGATGATGTATTTTGAACAATTGTGTTTACTTGAGTTTTTAATTTTTCTACATCATTTGAAGATGTTTTTTGAGTAGTTTGAGAGTTTTGAGG
>NZ_JBFUIN010000526.1:0-2198 GCF_056401855.1 Bacillus sp. P4_D3 | reverse complement strand
TATTTCTTTCCTTTAGAAACATATAAGCGTACGGTCATATCAAGAAAATAAGGCCAAAGAAATATTTGATACCTATCCAAATAACCAATAGGAATTTTGCCGTATTAACTTTCTGTTATTTCAGAATAAAACTTCACATTTTGTCCCTAAACAAAATTTGTTAGCGTGCAAAATTCAAATACACTAAAACACCCAAATAAAATGTCCTTTTTTATTGAGCATTGAGGGATGGAAAAAATTCTTCCTACAAAATTCAGCTGAATAACATAAAGACATCTAAATTACTACCTTTATCGCCATCTATCGTTGACAACATATTTACCAACTATAAAAAAGAACCTATCGAGGGTTCTTTTTTATTATAATCATTCAAATTTCAATTCTATCTTGTATTTAGATTTCTACACAAATTACATCTGCTTTTTTGCTCTCAATTATTGAATTTATAATATAGCACATCAAACTTAGTTATTCTTGATCCAAATCAGTTTAAATTAATGAATAAAATTCAATCATATAATAATAATAAATACAACTAATCGTTATATATTAAAGAGGTGTCAATTTTGTCCTTAAATGAAGAGACCTTAGAAACTAAGACAGATATAACCATTGAAAAAATCCAAACAAGTAACTTAAATGAACTTAAAAACACATTAGATAACATCTTTGATATTAGTGCAGATTTGATTGAACATCCTTTGCAATTAAAAACAAACACGAATATTTTACTATATTATTTTGAAGGCCTTACAGATGGTGTTGCATTAAAAGGAAATGTTGTTACACCATTATTACAAGCAGTGAATGAAGACAGTCAAATATTTAATTCTAATATTATTGCTACTCATACCAAAATAGTATATACGTGGAATGAAATTAAAGAAGGATTACTTGAGGGACAATGTGTACTGTTTATGGAAGGAGAAAAGAGGTCCCTTCTAATAAATACAAAAGGTTGGGCAGAGAGAGCGATTCAAGAACCCATTTCAGAAGTTACTATTAAAGGCTCACATGATGGGTTTATTGAGAATGCCACAAAAAACATAGGCTTAATTCGTCGATATATTCCTTCTACTGAATTGAAAATTAAAAAATTGACAATTGGAGAACGCGCCACTTCTTTAGTCTATTTAATTTACTTAGGGGATGTAGCAAACGAAGATGTGGTCCAAGAAATAGAAACTAGAATCTGTAAAATTAAAACGGATGCGGTATTGAGCATTGGAGAACTATCTAATTTTACAAAGGATCAAAATTGGACTCCTTTTCCACAGGCTTATTTAAGTGAACGCCCAGATGCCATTTCTAATCATATACTTGATGGAAAAGTAGCAGTGTTAATTGATAGATCTCCTGGTGCGATGATTGTCCCAATGAATTTAATTGGATTTTTTCAGACTCCAGATGATTATAATATACATTGGCTCATTGCATCATTTTTTCGCTTATTACGATTTGCAGGATTTATTATAGCTATTTTTTTACCCGCAATTTATATTGCTATAGTCTCTTTTCACTTTGAAATCATTCCTTTAGATCTATACACTTCTATTGCAACGTCAAGAGTTAAAGTCCCTTTCTCTCCTTTATTGGAAGCTTTTATAATGGAAATCACACTAGAAATGCTACGTGAAGCTGGTATTCGCTTACCACAACCAATTGGACAAACAATTGGAATTGTTGGAGGGATTGTAATTGGGCAGGCGGCTGTTCAAGCTGGTCTTGTGAGTAACGTTATGGTTATTATCGTATCTATTACCGCCATTGCATCATTTATTGTTTCTAATTATGATTTATCAAGTTGTATTCGGCTTATTCGTTTTCCAATGATGTTATTGGCCTATTTTTATGGGATTGTAGGTATTGTTAGTGGATTAATGCTCTTATTTGCTCATTTTGTTTCACTAACTTCCTATGGTTCACCATATGGATTGCCAATTGCACCATTTCGTCTCCAAGAGTTAAAAGATTCTTTTGTAAGATTTCCTATTTCTATGATCACCACCCGCTCGAGTACAGGACAGCCGAAACAAAGAAAGAAAAAAGAAGGTGGTTCGCATGGGAAACCTTAAATTCCAAAGCATAACCTTATTCGAATATATTGTTTTCATTCATTCACTGCAACTTGCATCAGGTATGTTAATTATGCCAAGCCCTCTTGCCACTACCGCTGGTACAGACGGCTGGATTTCTAT
>NZ_JBFUIN010000525.1:0-2199 GCF_056401855.1 Bacillus sp. P4_D3 | reverse complement strand
ATGTAACTGATTTTAATGTAACCCCATCTAAATACTCTGTTTCTGCTTCATCATATACACGGAGTGGAATTAAATCTATATCATATGCTTGCAGCAATTCTACCGGTAAATCCGCCGCACTATCCGTAATGATTTTAACACTCATTTTTAAACCTCTATTCTGTTATAAATATATAAAAAAATAAAATAAAAATATTACTTTTAAATTATATACGTAAAACAAGAATGAAGAAAGGGAAAGTACTTTATATTGTATGCACTCTTCCTCAAAACTTGAACTGTTAAGAAAAATGATTTTGATTTATCCTCTTTTCACTAGTTATTGAGCTATATATAATGAGAATATTAATACTTTTCCAAAGGGGGTTACTTATGAGTATACAACTAGCTACTTCTAAAGATTTAGAATGGATTAATAATCAATACGAATCAATAGGATTTGTACCAAGTGATTTAAAGCGGGATAAAGTTGCGATTATTACATACAACGGCGAGTATGCAGGTGTAGGTCGTTTAGTTCAAATTGATAAAGATACTATTGAAATGGGTGGTATTTTCATACTTCCTAAATTTAGAGGGTTACAATTAGCGGGAGAACTCGTTTTATTTTTAGTACAAACAGCGAAGGAATTACATATTCAAAATGTATTTTGTCTCCCTTTCGAGGAATTAAAAAACTTTTATAAAAAATACGGTTTTACTGAAGTCGATACTACGCAAGAGGTTGTCCATCCAATTATTCTAAAAAAATATAATTGGTGTTTAAAAACGTATGATAAACATGTATTACTATTTAAGTTGTGAGTTTTCTCTAATTAGAGGGGATACACATTGTATTACACCTCATGTTTTAACAAAGATTTATCCGTTTCATCTATCTTAATAACTAGTATTTTCAATCGATCCATCGGTTATAGTTCACATCTTTTCCCACCCCTTATTAGCTAGCTCGTTTGTAAACTTGCTAGCACTATTTTTAAGTTTCTCTATTACATACTCCTGAAGAAATTTTTAGCTAATCGATGGAGATATGATTATTTATGTAATCCGCACACGAACTTCCTGTTCTTGCAATAATTGGATAGTTAATTCCAATACAATATTTTGCATTAACTGATAGATCTTATCATGAGATGTACTTTGTTCTGATATAAATTCAATACATTGAAATATATAGCCTTCTACAAGTAAGCTCCCTTTTTCAATTATAGATGGATTATGTCCTTTCTTTATTATTTTTGGCAATAAGAATTCTTTTTTTGTCAAAATAATTTCCTGTGATACATCTTTTATTCCTATAACTTTTTCTTTAAATACCACCTTTTCTTGTAAGCTAATTTCACCTTTATATCTCCCTATTTCTATTGGTATTTTCCCAGTTATATAATTATTTACGTCTGCTTCATCTTCCTTCTCTAATATTATACCGTGGATAGGAATCCACGAAGATGTGCCTATCCAATTCTCTTCCATATTCCCTTTTACTTTTTGATTAGAAAATTCTAAAAGCACTCTCTTTTCATGAAGATTTGAAGAAACTAAATTACAATTAACTTCTCCATGATAGTGTTGCACTGTAGTTAATAACTTAGCATCCAGTTCACGACCCCTAGCATCTTTTTCATTACGAAATACAAATGCTTCTTGTTTTTTTACATTAATATTAGGGAATTTTATAAAACTAGTCACATCCGAAATAATAGAAAATGGAGTTTTCACTATTATTGAACGCACTGAAGTTTCTATTTTTGATCCTGAATCTATACTTTCTTTCTTTGATTCATTTGTTACTTCTTCTTTTGCTGGTTCAGTCTCTTCACTTTCTTTCTTTGATTCAATTACTATTTCTTCTTTCTCTGAATCGGTTTCTTCATCTTCTTTTGCTGATTCAATTTTCACCTCTTCTTCCTCTAATCCATTCGCTTTATCTTCTTTTGCTAATTTAGTTTTTTCACTTTCTTCCTCTAATTCAATTACTTTATCTTCTTTTTTTGACTCTGTTTCTTTACTTTCTTCCTCTAATTCAATTGCTTTATCTTCTTTTTTCAATTCAGTTTCTTCACTTTCTTTCTCTATTCCAATTACTTTATCTTCTTTTTTTGACTCTGTTTCTTTACTTTCTTTCTCTGATTTAATTGCTTTATCTTCTTTTTTTGATTCAGTTTCTTCGCTTTCTTTCTCTAATCCAATTGCTATACC
>NZ_JBFUIN010000524.1:0-2199 GCF_056401855.1 Bacillus sp. P4_D3 | reverse complement strand
AGATTACGAAGGAAAAGCACTTCTTATTGTAAATGTAGCTAGTAAATGTGGATTTACACCACAATATAAAGGGTTACAGGAAGTATATGATAAATATAAAGACCAAGGACTAGAAATACTCGGTTTCCCTTGTAATCAATTTGGGGGACAAGAACCAGGCACAGAAGCTGATATTACTAGTTTTTGTGAATTGAACTACGGTGTAAACTTCCCGATGTTTGCAAAGATTGATGTGAAAGGTGATAAGGCTCATCCTCTTTATACATACATGACAGAACAAGCACCAGGTTTACTTGGTATGAAAGCTGTGAAATGGAACTTTACTAAGTTTCTAATTGGAAAAGATGGGAAAGTAGTAGGGCGTTTTGCGCCGCAAACGAAGCCGGTGGATTTAGAGGTTGAGATTGAGAAGGTGCTTGGGGAATAATTAGGAGTTAGCTATCTTTTATTATGTTTATTAAATAACACCTCAAAGAACAAAGTAGTTCTTTGAGGTGTTTTCTTTAAACTCACATTATCAAGATTAAATCACTGGATCGAAGTCATTTGATTTAGGCAGAGAAGTTGCTTTTTTCATAAGCACTTCCCATAAGTGTACGGATGTCTTCCATTCGGCTGCGGTCTGTCCCTTTTGATACATAGCGTTCTCATAACTGAAAGTAAGTTGTTGCATATCGGCCGAGTTGTAAAGTGTATCGATGCGGAGAGCGTATTCTCGGAATGTTTGACTTTCACCCCGTGGTATGCCGATTCTCGCAAATTGTTTTAAAAGTGCACCGTAAGCTTTTCTATAAACAGCATCATCTTTTCGGTATTTATAGAAAAGAATAATAAAAAATGTAATCCATTTCATTCTAGTAGTGAAGAGAATGTATCCGATGATACTAATCGGTATCGTAGAGAGGAATACGTACCACCAAGAAATCCTATTTTTAGAATTTGTAATCTTTTTAGTAGAGGCTTCTTCTGTATTTTCTATTAAACTTTTGAGCTTCGCTTCATTGTTCCGTTGGTGTATTTGCCCGCTATTAGAATTAGTTTCTTCGCTATTTTGTGAAGTAGAAGCAGGAGTATTATTTATAAAATTATAGGGATTGGTAAACCCTTTTGTTGGTTCGAATGGAATCCATCCGTATTCTGGAAAATATACTTCGACCCAAGAGTGTGCGTTATTGTTCGCGATTTTATAAACATTCTCACCTTCAGCACCAGCAATTGTATTCTCAAGAGTTCCTTCTGTAAATCCTTTTACCCAGCGGGCGGGAATCCCGGCAGAACGAAGTAGTACAATCATAGACGTCGAAAAATTATTACAGTAGCCGCTTTTTGTATCGAAAAGGAATTGATCTACATAATCTTGGTTTTTGGCAGGGAATAAGACATTCGTTGTTTCGTATACAAAAGAGTTGTCTGTGAAGTAATTTTCAATAGCTAATACTTTATCATACCGGCTGTCTTTATCATTTGTAAGATTGACAGCCAAGTCTTTTACTCGCTGCGGTAATGATTCGGGAAGTTGTGTGTACTTTGTCATGAAATAAGAACTTGTTTCTTGATCTTCATTCGTTTTTGCAGCTTTCAAGTTTTCTATGGAAAACTCCGGAATCTCATACGTTACTTTATACGAATTTAAAGTAGTAGAAGAGTCTCCGTGCATCGTATAGATTTTTTCTGAAAATGGGTCAACGCTGTATGATACATCAGAAGAAGCCTCAACTGATACTAATCCTGCTGGATAGGTAAGGTGAGGATAACTTTTTTGCATGGTGATTGTTGCCTCAGTTATCTCCGTTTTTGTATTTTGTTCGTACCAGCTCACGACGTCGTTTTTATGTTTAAAAGAAACCTTTTTTTGATTTTCAGAAACTTCCCAGCCTTTTCCTGTATAAAAATCTTTTGTTTCTACTCTCCAATATTGTTTGTTTTGTGTTTGTGCTGTGAAAACAATTGTAGGATCCGCCTTAAAAGGACCGCCTAATCGGGAGTCATCTAAACCATACCCAATTTTAGAAACTTCTTGTTCTTTACTTGCTTCGGATGTGTTGAATTTTAAAAAATTCATTGGGTTTGGCCATTGAGGACCAAATTTTGGAGCAAAGTATGCGATGATTGCTGACAATACAATAAATATTGTAAGAGGTCTAAGTAATTTTGAGATTACTCTAGCATAATTTTGTAAGTGTTCCATCTCTTTTATTC
>NZ_JBFUIN010000523.1:0-2203 GCF_056401855.1 Bacillus sp. P4_D3 | reverse complement strand
TTCCAATCTTAAAATCCGATTCCCCTCTCATAACTTGTGGAAGTACAGAAAAAGAAAAACGTTTTACAATCCGTATACTATTTTCATCTAACTCTTCTAATCGATTACTAATTTCATATAGAAAATTACTAATTAACCAATGAAAAGCAGTATTTCTAACAAACTTCTGCAATAACGGTATAATCTTTTGAATTTGTTCATTYGTCAAATTTCTGTTATTTCGCCACTCTCTAATACACACAAACCATACTTCATTACTAATTTCGTGCACGCCTACTAGTTGATAAGCAAACGAAATACTCCACTCTACATTCAATTTACACGCTTTTGATAACATCTCTGAAAAATGACGTTGCTCAAAAACACCATCTCTTGAAAATTGCCGAACTTGCTCCATTATTTCATCGTCTTTCAGCTGCAGCAATCCATCAGCTGTTACATTGCATGTAATACGTTGTTCATTTGCCTCTTTCTTTGGAACACTGTATTGATCTGAAGAAAAATGAGGGTGTTTCTGTTTCATTAGCTCATATCCTTCCGCCGTACACTTACTATTCGGATCACACGTGAATAGTAAGTCTAATACAAGACAAGCATCAAACGCCCTCTCTTCTGCAAGATACTCTAATACATGTTGAATTACTTCTTCTTTCGTTTCTTCTAAAGCATCTGCGTAATAATTCTTTAAAAGTTGAAACACTTCATGTTTACATGTGAAATCTAAAAGAACATCTGTATGTAACGACCACTTCAGTTTGTCATCCGCTGTAATGAATACATTATTAATCATTGCTTCAATCGCAATTCGCTTTTGAAGTACACTATCAGTTTCAATCATTTCTGTAATATAATAATTTGCTTTTTTCTCATTGTTTTCACATAAATATATAAGACACTCTTTTACAATTTGAATTAAAAATGTAAAATCATTTTGCTGTAACTCCTGCACTGAAATTTCTCTATCTCTTTTTTTCAGTGCATGTTGTCTTAATGACAATAGTTGTATCTTTTCTAATCMCATAACCATAATTGGATTTGCGTAGTAAGCGATATGTGGTCTCATTTTCTCTTTCCAAATTTGCTCCACATGAGAAAAAATAGGCATTGGTATACGACTCGATTCCTCGAGTTCAATCGACTCTTGCGTATCATTTCCCCATCTTCTTACACGCTTCAGTTTAAGTTTCCCGTCTAAAATAAACGTTAATAGCAACAAGCCAATTTCTTTATGCTCAGGGAAAGAACATTTTTGCAATAAATATGTGATCATTTCAATAGAGCTACTATCTTTCTCTGCTGTTTCTAATAAAAGTAATGTCCATCTTGCAAACAACAAAGGGTCCATCGTTTCTTTCGTTTCGTTTAAGTACGTGCAAATTGTTCGCCACCATAATGGGGATATTTTAGAATAATTTTTAAAAATCAATTGAAATAGTTCTTTTTGATGACTAAATAGAAATTGCTCCACTAACCATTCCGCAAGCAATTCATCTACTTCATCATAATTTGCTGTAAGCAGAAATAAGTTTCTTAATTTCCCTTCGGCTTCAAGCCATTCCACCCATTCATAATCACGAGCAAATTCAACGAAGTACCGAACAGTTTCAATTTTTTTTATTGACTGTTTTATATAGGATAATTGCTCCTGCTCTACTGATGGAGGAACGGTTACAATATCACGAATACGCATTCTTTTCGTAATATAATTATCCCCCATTAATTCCGCCCACCGCTTCACCGCTTTCACAAGTGCCTGATGATTATTTGCTTTATTCGGATACACAATCGGTCTTATCCCTAAATGCTCCCAATGATATGTATTATCACCTTGTGCGACGAAAGCATAACGCCTTGTACTCGGTGGTAAGCCTGTTGCTAAATATTTCATTACAGGATCATTATGACTATACCCAACGAATAAAACAGTGTAATTTGAAAATAAATCAACTAAAAATCGTCTCGCCCATCCTTCTGTTAAGTAAGCCCTTCCAAAATCACCATCCGTTAAAATTAAAGCTTCTTTCTCTTGTTCTATATTCCCATGTATGTAAGCCAACCCTTTAAACGCTCTCCCTGTCGGTAAAGCAGGTGCATAATAAATATTCAGCTCTCTATTCATTTCTGTAATTACAGACGTAAAATGTTGATCAAAGTTTGTCGTTACAATTCGAACATCCGTATCTAACGGAAACAACCTTGGAAT
>NZ_JBFUIN010000522.1:0-2206 GCF_056401855.1 Bacillus sp. P4_D3 | reverse complement strand
CTTATAAGGGAATATATTATTTAATCGGCAGAATTTTTTCGTATTTTAAAGTAATGAGCGGCAATTAAACAAAGTACCCCTATAAATAACATAATAATTCCAAGAGTTTTATGCTTTCCTTCGAAGAAAGGTATGTCTGTAATTACATTTGTCATACATAAGCCTAAGAATACAAGAATAGGTCCAATCCAAAGTAATACGTTGCCTAATTTTGTGTGTTTCTCCATATAAACCCTCCTTTATTTTTACATATATATCCATCAATATTGCAATCCATAACTTCTAAATAAAAGTTAAAGTAAATCCCCAAGAGAAATATATTTTCTTTCATAACAAAAATTAAAGCATCATATATTGGTACAAGCAAATGAGAAAGGAGATCATCATGAATTGGCTAGAAGCTTTTATTTTAGGAATTATTCAAGGACTGACAGAGTTTTTACCTATAAGTAGTACAGGGCATCTTTACTTAGGGAGACATCTTTTTCAATTAGATGAAGCAGGTTTATTTTTAGATACGATGCTGCATATCGGAACGTTACTTGCGGTGTTTATTTATTATAAGAAAGAATTTATATATTTAATTAAAAATCCGTTTTCAAAGCTTATGTTTTTACTTATTGTCGGGACGATACCTGCGGTTGTAATCGGCTTATTATTTAAAGACTTTTTTGAAGATATTTCAAAAACAGGTATAACAATAGGTTGGGAGTTTTTAGTGACGGGTTTATTTCTTTATATGGCTGATAAACAAAAGAACGGTCGTAAAAAAATGAATGATATTACATATAAAGATGCATTCATAATTGGTTCATTTCAAGCAGTAGCTATATTTCCAGCAATTTCTCGTTCTGGAATGACAATTGTCGCTGCAATATGGAGAAAGTTAGACCGCGAAACAGCGGCGTACTTTTCATTTTTATTATCAACACCAGCTATTGTCGGAGCTATCATCTTGCAATTTGCAGATGTTTTTCAAGGGAAAGCAGAATCTATTTCTAGTACATCATTAATTGTCGGAACATTATCAGCAGCGTTCTTTGGTTACATAGCAGTTTCATGGATGATTCAATATTTAAAACGTCATTCTTTAAAAGTATTCGCGTATTACGTATGGGGATTAGGTATTTTAATTTTAACGTTGCAATTCACAAAGGTGTTTTAAATATAATTAGCAAGGAATTATTAGTTAAGATCCTGTTCCATTCATAAACGACAGGATCTCTTTTCATTAAGGGGGAAAAAATGTTTACTAAGGCTATCGTTATCGGTGGAAGTATAGCAGGGAAACTCGTCGCAAAAGCTTTATCAAATACGTTTGAAGAAGTAATCATTTTAGAAGCCGGAGAAAGATGGGATGGAAAAGGACCTCGTAAAAGAGTTCCACAAAGTAATCATCCGCATGTGTTATTAAAAGGCGGCGAAGAAGCACTTGAGGAGTTGTTTCCTAACATTACTAATKAATTAATTGAAGCAGGTAGCATTGTAAATAACTTTACTCGCGATTTAAAATGGCATCAGTTCGGCCTATGGAAGCAGCCTTTCAAAGGCGAAATAAATATGATTCAGCAAAGTCGTCTTCTGTTAGAATCTCATATTCAAAAACGAATTGAACAAGTTTCAAATGTTACTACGAAGTATGAAATGTTGGTTGAAGGATTACTAGTAGATAACAAAATTAATAAAGTCTATGGAATAAGAGCTAAATGTTTGAAAACAGAAATGAAAGAAGAATTTCATGCAGATCTTGTTGTTGATGCAAGTGGGTTTGGTTCGAAAAGTATAGATTGGTTACAAGAATACAATTTCAAAGTACAAGAAGAGAAAGTAAGAATTGATTTGTTTTACGCAACTAGAATGTTTAGGCTCAAAGAAAAAGAGAAATTAGACTGTTGTAATATGCTTATGTCTCCAAGTTTTCCTGAGAATCCTTATGGTGTTCTAATTCAAACGATTGAAGATGATCGTTATTTTGTTACTTTTAGTGGATATGCAAATGAAAAAGCACCGCAAACTGATGATGAATTTTATGATTTTGCTGAAAATCTATCAATCCCTAATGTTACAGAGTTTCTAAACAAATCTGAGGCGATTACCGATATAAAAACGTACAAAATTCCATATCAAGTACGCAGGCGATTTGATCTAGTTAATAATTTACCTGAAAGATTGTTAGTAGTTGGAGATGCGCATTGTCTTTTTGATG
>NZ_JBFUIN010000521.1:0-2207 GCF_056401855.1 Bacillus sp. P4_D3 | reverse complement strand
ATATAAGGAAATGCATGAAAAGTTTTGCTATATAGTTTAAGGAGGAATAGGTGCATCAAAAGTAATGAAAGTATTGATAAATTTATTAAAATAATTCTATTAATGTAAATAATGATAATTTATGAGAGGAGACTTAATTTAAGCATGAGGAAAGTTATTATTTCGGATCTAGATGGGACTCTATTAAGAAGTGATAAAACAATTTCAGAGAAATCCATTAATATTTTGAGGGAATGTAAAAATAATGGAGACGAATTGATTTTTGCTACGGCAAGGCCTCCAAGAGCTATAAATCAGTATATTCCCAATGTGTTAAAGAATGACATTATCATTTGTTATAACGGAGCTCTAGTTCTTAAAGGTAATGATATTTTATATAAAAAGGAGATTTCTAAGAATAATATTTTAGAAATCATAGAAAAAGCAAAAAAATATAACCTTAATCATATTTGTATTGAAATAAATGATAAGCTGTACTCAAATTTTGATGTTACTGATTATTTTGGTAATGTGCCGTGTGAAGTCATGGATATAAGAGAGTTAAACTTTGAAAAAGCTTCTAAAGTAATTGTTTGTACTAATGGTTCAATAAATAAGGAGTTCACTAAGGAATTGCCTGATGAGTGCAAGGCAGTCATTACAGATAACGGAACATTGTGTCAAATTATGCATGCGGATGTTTCAAAATGGAATAGTATTCAGCATGTTCTACRGCACTTAAATCGAGACGTATCTGAAGTAATTGCATTTGGAGATGACTACAATGATATGGAAATGATAGAGAAGTGTGGGATTGGTGTAGCGATGAGCAATGCTGTTGAGGAATTAAAATCCGTCGCTAAATTTATTGCCAAAAGTAATGATGAGGATGGAGTTGCTACATTTCTGGAAAGTAATAGTTATATTTATGTTAATTAGTATGAAAAAATGAATTGCAGTAAGTTGCGAAAAAAGAGAAGCTACATCTGTTTTTAATAGATAGGAATTATGAAAAGGGCTATGTGGGAGGAAATAGGCGAGATGAAAACATTATTTAAAATAATAGGAATTATAGCTGGTATGGCGGTAATCGGGGTAGGTGTAACGTATGGTATGCTGTATTATCTGAATAATAGTAAACCAGCTGCGAAAAAGGCATCACCAGCCGCTCCGGCAGTAGAAGTGCTAGCTGATAGTAATGTAAAATCCGAAGATGCAAAGTTGTTAGAAAATGGAAATCATTCATTGCCGAATAGTGGTTTTAATAAAAATTTCAAATGGACAGATGAGAACATACAGACAGCATTACATGAAATGGCACATCAAAAAACGAAAGCTGATCAAAAATGGGGTTATATTTTTATTACACAAGAACGTATTGAAAGTTTACTTGAAATTATAAATAGTAATGATGTTGCACAAAAAAGTACATATGTGGATATTTTAGAACGATGGAAACAAGGAAAATATGAAAAGGTTGATGTGGACCACAACAAGATTTGGAAATTGCAAAGTGGGAATTTAGGAGAAGGGAAAGGAGTAATGTCAGAAAAGGAGCAAAAAGAATTAATTAATCAAGTTTTTATACAAAAAGGTACATATTCAGGTAGTAAATTAATTGCAGGTGAGGCACAAGCTAATAAATAATATACATATTGATTTTGAAACACCTTTACTGCTATGAACACAAATGTTTTAACAAAAATGAGTAACTGCTTTTTAGAGCAGTTACTCATTTTTGTTATTACTCGCTTACTTTTCTATTCTATTCTCTCTAATAATGTAAGAAACGATTGTAAAACTGGTGATATCCATCTAGATTTATGATAGATTACGTGGCTTTGAATGACAGCTGGAGTTTCGATGGGCTGAAAACAGAGTTGTTCTTTTTGATAACTTTCTTGTACAACGATGTAAGGGAGAATAGAAATTCCTAACTCACACATAACGGATTGTTTAATGACTTCAACATTGGAAGTCTCAAATGTTTTATTAGGATTTCTTCCGCTTTGACGTAAAAAACGATCTACCATTGGTCTATAGCCACAGCTTTGTTCTGTAAATATAAATTGAGTATCTTGTAATAAAAGGAGTGGGTCAGTGTTTGAAGGGAAATGAGCAGGGAAAATCCATCCAAATGTTTCATTACATAAATTGCACGTAATAAAATCATTATGCTCTATACTTTCTCCAATTATGAAGATAACATCGGTTTCTCCTTCATGTAG
>NZ_JBFUIN010000520.1:0-2215 GCF_056401855.1 Bacillus sp. P4_D3 | reverse complement strand
GGTTAGGAGATAGCCGGATTAAGCTTGAGGCAGTTATGTTTGGGCTTGTTATGGGGCTATTATTAGTTACGATTATGTTTACGTTTGCTTCTTATAACGATATTATTTCGAGTCATAAATTTTTATATTTGTTTTCAAGAATTTCACCGAAAGTTGCATTGTTAACGATGATTACAGTGCGATTTGTTCCTTTGTTTATTAGGCGGTTAAAGAAAATTACACTCGTCCAAAAAACGAAAGGTGTACAATTAGATTCAGGTTCACTCATTGAGCGTATAAGAAATGGGATGAAGTTACTGCAAGTGTTATTAGTTTGTTCGTTAGAAGATGCACTACAAACAGCAGATTCTATGCAAGCTCGCGGATTTGGTGTAACGAAACGTACGACTTATATTCGATATAGAATGGAAAGACGCGATTGGTACACGCTAAGTTATTTAAGTATTCTATTTATAGCCTCATTCATATTTAGTTATTACGGCGGAGGAAAGTTAATCATTTATCCGAAAGTGGAATCAATACTGTTCCAGCAATACGATGGAATGATGTTTTTCCTATTTATGATGTTTATTAGTTTACCTATTGTAATGGAAGGAAGGGAATGGATATGGTGGCGCATGCAGAAATAAAGAATTTATCATTTATATATGCTGATGAAAATGAAGAAGCGTTACAGCATATTTCTCTTTCTGTTCAAAAAGGAGAATTTATAGTACTTGCTGGTGGTTCAGGTTCTGGGAAGACAACTTTATTAAAGCATTTCAAAAAGGAGTTACTTCCAATTGGCACGCGTTCTGGACATACATATTATGGTGGTGCTTTATTAGAAGAAGTACCTGATTTATTATCTGCACAAGAAATTGGTATGGTATTTCAAAATCCAGAAAATCAGCTCGTAATGGATACAGTTATTCAAGAATTAGCATTCTCTTTAGAAAATATCGGGCTACCATCACATATTATTCAACAAAGAATAGCGGAACTCATTAGCTTTTTAGGATTTCAAGATTTGTTACATCAATCTGTTCATACTTTATCTGGTGGTCAAAAACAACTAGTAAATTTAGCGGCGGTATTAGTCATGCAGCCGAAGTTACTATTACTGGATGAACCGACAGCGCAACTAGATCCGATTGCAGCGAAAGAGTTTTTAGGATTGTTAAAGCGTATTAATGAAGAACTTGGAATTACGATTATTTTAAGTGAACATCGTTTAGATGAGGTGATGTCGCTAGCGACTCGTGTCGTTTGTATGGATAAGGGCCGAATCGTTTATGATGGTAGCCCTAAAACGGTTATAGCGAACATGTGGGAAGTAGAAAAGTTCCGTCCATTCATTCCGCAAATTCCAAGATTGTTTTTAGAGTGGAATGTGAAAGAGATTCCATTTACAGTGCGAGAAGCGCAAATGAAAATGAATGATTTTTCAGCGATATCATATAGGAATGGGCAAGTAGAACAATGTGAAAAGCAAGAAGTAATTTTAAGTGCAGAACATATATCTTTTCAATATGAAAAAAATAGTCCACTTATTTTACGAGATTTAACAGTGAACATCGAAAAGGGAAAATGGACAGCTCTAGTTGGGAAAAACGGAACTGGGAAGTCTACACTGTTAACGATTTTAGCAGGATTGCAAAAAGCTAGAAGAGGTAAGGTAAAGTGGAATGGAAAAGTGATACATAAAATTGATTCGAAAGAACGATTTAAAAGTATAGGGTACGTATCGCAACATCCGTACTATCATTTTACATTTGATACAGTATGGGAAGAGGTTTATGAGCGTGCTAATGAATTATATGGCGAAGAGGGAAAAGTAATAGCAGAAGAAATGTTGAAAAAGTTCTGGTTAGATTCACTTAAAGAGCGCCATCCACATGATTGTAGCGGTGGAGAGCAGCAACTACTTGCATTATGTACAACGTTATTGTCAAAGCCAACGTTATTATTACTGGATGAGCCGACAAAGGGACTAGATCCATGGAAAAAGGAAAGAGTAGGAGAGCTATTTAAACAGTTGCAAAAAGAAGGTACAACAATTGTAACGGCAACGCACGATATTGAGTTTGCAGCGAAATACGTTGATCAATGTATGATGTTATTTGACGGGAAAGTCATTATGAATGATGCACCGAAAGAGTTCTTTAGTGGTAACTTCTTTTATACAACATCTATTAATAGATTCATCCGTAGAGAGTTGCCATTTGCATTAACG
>NZ_JBFUIN010000519.1:0-2216 GCF_056401855.1 Bacillus sp. P4_D3 | reverse complement strand
GATAGTACGAAATCCCCAAATCTTTCGCTAATTCTTCATAAAAAACACCTTCTCTTAATCCTTTTTTACTCAATATAAATGCCGGTGCCTCTATAACGTTAACAAGCATATGAAAGACTTCGACTGCTGGAATAATTGTATCTGCTCGATCTTTTGCTAACCCCTCCATCTTTTGAAGCTCTATGAACGACAATTCTTTTAATTCCTCTTTTACATGTTTAATATCTTCTTCTTTCATTTTGTATAAATGTAATCCAGCTATAGGATAACAAATTAAATTTTGATGGATTTTCACCATATTCCTCGCACTCCCCCCAATTGCGATAAGGGGTAATTCTTTATCGATTAACCATGGTAGCGTTCGAAATTGATACCATAAATAGTTTTTTATTCCCTCTAACTCTTCTGTAGTAGKAATATCACCTTGAATAAATTGTTGCTTTAAAGAAAGTGCTCCAAAAGGAAAGCTATGATATTCTAAAATTTCTCTATTTCGAAAGTATGTAACTTCTGTACTCCCCCCACCAATATCAACTGTAATTCCTTCTGAAAATGAAGTGGAATTCATAACTGCTAAATAACCGTAACGTGCTTCTTCATATTCTGATAAAACTCTAAGAGTAAAATCTGTTTGCCCTTCAACAAGTTTTTTAATTTCATCTTGATTCTCAGCCTGTCTAATTGTTGCCGTTGCAACGCAAAGTACATGATGTAACTTATGGAATCGTGTACTTTCTTGAAATTGAAATAATGTTTGTAATAATACTTCTATTCCTTCTTCACTTAATACACCATTTACTAAATAATTTCTTAACCTAGCGACCACTTTCGTATTTTCAATCTCTTTATAAAAACCCCCGCTTTGTTTTTCATAAATAACTAAACGCATTGTATTAGAACCAATGTCTATAATGGCATATTGTAGTTTTAATATTTCTTTCAAACTTCTCACTCTTTCATTATCAAATTTCTGAAACATATTCTATCACTATTATACAAAATAGTTGTTTTTTGTAACAATATTGCTTTAATATTGAAAATATATACAATTACTTTTTGCATATAATAAAAACCCATTTTATTTATGCTATAATAAGAAAAACTTGAAAGGAGATTCAATATGAAACCTTCACAACCCCAATCTCAATTACATAATCAACATTCTATTAATAGACTAGCTCAATCTATTTTCGTTGTGAATCGTCATGCTAAAGCTGCAACTAACCCTAAGTACTTATATTGGTTAAAAAAGACTGCTTTAGAACGCTTAATTACTGAAAAAAAGGCTATCAAAGAAGGATTACATTTTTCTAGAAATCCACGTTTTAGTCAACAACAATCCGATGTTCTTATACGTTTAGGTGATTATTTTTTCCATATCCCTCCTACGAAAGATGATTTTCGCACCCTACCGCATCTTGGTCACCTTGAATCCTCCTATCGAAATCCGAAAACAACCTTATCTTTAACAATAGCAAAAAAAACACTTCAAGATTATATTGGTCCTGAAGCATTAAAACAAGAAAAAAAATTAAACGAAGCAGTTCCATGGTATAGCCGTACCTATACAAAAAAATAAAACAGTTTGGCCCATATTAGGCCAAACTGTTTTATTTTTTATCTTCCTTAATTTTAATATTCGCTTGTTTATAGAATGCAACTTTTTCTGTATTATATGATTTCGTATATTCATTAAACTTATCTTTTTCTGTCTCAATATCTTTATATGCTTGGTTTACTAACTTTACTTTCTCGCTAATATCTTTTAATTTTGTACCTTTATCTTGTAGCATTGTATATAATTCTTTTTCTTGCTTTAAAGATTTATTATAGCTATCGTACATCTTTTGGAATGAATCATGTCGTTTCTCATAAGTACTCTTTACTTTATCCGCCTGGTCTTTTAATTTATTATCTTCAATTTTCTTCACATGCTTATCAGCTGACTTCACTTCTTCTTGCGCTTTATTTAAAGCCTCTTTTTCTTTAATAAGAACTTTTTCTCGTTCAGCTGTATTTTTCACTGCTTGATCAAGCTTATCCTTAACAGCCTGATTATTATCTTTTCCTTCTTGGACAATTTGATTATATAATACTTGCCCCTCTTTCTCTAATGACTCTAATTTTTTCGCATCTTCAAACATTGTTTTTTCTTGCTTGGCAGCATTTTCAAATGCAACATATAGCTCCTCTTCTGGTTTTGGGCCGAAACAACC
>NZ_JBFUIN010000518.1:0-2217 GCF_056401855.1 Bacillus sp. P4_D3 | reverse complement strand
GAATGAATGTTGAGAGAATAACGTTTGATAAGAAAGAAATGCGGCTACTAATTTCTAATTCTAATGTATCGAAAAAGTAATTGATTAAATGGAATTTAAAATAATTGGTGTTCAATGTAATGGTAGCGTTTTCTTTCTTGCGGAAAAGGGGGATGTTAATGGGAACTATGAAAAGGAGTATAGCATTATTTATTGTACTTTGTTTTATGAGTCCGCTGGTTTTTAGTACAAATGTACACGCGGAGGTTGTAACAGAGCTTAAGACTGGTTTTCCAGACAAAGAAGTATTTACTCCTGGAGAATGGTTTTTAGGTCAGAAACCTGCTAATTATGATGAGAATAAACCACCAATTCTCTTTGTGCAAGGAAGAAATGGTAATGCGGATAGTTGGTATGGAAAGACAGTATATCATGATATGAATGATATGTACGACTACGCATTGAAAGCAGGCTATCAAACTGTATTTATTCAATTATACGATGCTGCGGGGAAAGGWTCAGCTAGCCAATGGGACAATGGAAAATTGTTAGCACAAAAGCTTGAAGAAATTTATAATCATTTTGGTAAAAAAGTAAATGTTGTAGCTCATAGTAAAGGTGGTATCGATACACAAGCTGCGTTAGTTGGATATGGAGCGAATCGATTTGTTGGAAATGTTATTACACTTGCCACTCCGCATTACGGATCAAATTTAGCGGATTTATCATATAGTTGGTGGGCAGGGTGGCTCGCCTCTATATTAGGTCAAAAAGATGATGGGACATATTCATTGCAAATAGGTGAAATGGCAAAGTTTCGTTCTACAATAGATAATAATCCTGCAGCTAAATTAAACCGTTACTATACGGCTACTGGGACGAGCTGGGGGCCTGTTTTTTCAGCATTATCTATGGGCGGGTTGTACTTGTCATCATACGGTTCTAATGATGGATTAGTGAACGAATGGAGTGCTAAGTTACCATATGGAACACATTTATTTACGGATTCACGATTTGACCATGATAATATACGAAAAGGTTCAGCTGTTTTTGCACGAATTGAACCATATTTACGGACAGCAAATTTACCAGTACCGGCTTTATTAGCCCCGATTAATAGTTCAGAGGAAAAGGTAGAACAATTAAACACAACTTCTAATCGAGCTATTTTAGGAGGAGAGTTGTCACAAAATCAGTGGGTAGGGAAAATTGTCGCAGTGGATAAAAAAGCAGAAGGGGTAGTTTCTGTTTTAACAGCTTCTTCGGATGTAGAAATACAACTAATATCTCCAAAAGGAAAAGTTTATACAAATAAAGATAGTGCTGTATCTACTGGTGAAGGTGAATCTCTCTTTAAAGGAGCGACTATAAGAACATTTAAATTTGATAAAATGGAAGCAGGAGAATGGCAAGTTAAAATGATGGCAAAGCAGCCAAAAGATGCATATTTAATCGTAACCGATTACAAAAAAGATGCTCCGTTCGTCCTTCAAATGCCGGCAAAAGTTAAAGTAAATAAAGCAGAGTATAAACTCAAAAAATCACCTGCAGCTCCAGAAATGAAAGGCAATCTTTCAGTAACAGTAAGAGTAATTAATAAAGATGGAAAATTAGTTTCTGAATCAAATGAATCGCAAAATATTAATACAACTACATTCACAGGTGCTTTGAAAAATATAGAACAGCCAGGTGTATATAACGTTACAATTGATATGAAAGGGATGAATAAGGAAGGACAACCTTATAATCGTACGATAGTTAAATCGGTTTATGTAGAGAAGTAGGAAAGAAGGAATCTGTTTTAATAAAAAAAGTGCCGAATTCTTGTGGTAGAAGTATTCGGTACTTGTTTTGCTTATTAGATTAATAGAACTGTAAAATGAGAGCATACGTTTTATAAGGTAGATGAATAAAAGATCTGAAGATTGTAGGAATCGAAAGGAAACGCTATTTAATAATAAAAAAAGATGCTGAAGTAGCATCTGAATATGAAGGTGAATTATTATTAGTTTAGTTTTGTAACAGTTAATTCAACTGAATTTATACCATTATCACAAGTTACAATACTTTGATGATTAAAACTACTATTATTTCTAAGTTGAAGATTATATGTAATGACTTTTGAAGAAGAAAAAGGCTGAAAACTTAGCAGATAACTCTATCCGAGGTTTTAAAATGTTGAAGTATTTAAACTTTAAGATAGTATATCACCAAAGTAAACAAGAGAAGTATTTAAAG
>NZ_JBFUIN010000517.1:0-2219 GCF_056401855.1 Bacillus sp. P4_D3 | reverse complement strand
TTGCAATAGGGCCCCAATTCCATCGTATACTTTATTCTCTAATAAACCACTTTGCTTTAAATATTCCCGAAAGTAAAACACCGCTCGTTCTACTTCTATTTCATTCATATTATATCTATCTGCAAAAGATTGTTGAATTGGTGGACCGATAAATGAATCTAACTCGCTTATATTTACTTCTTCGATCCCGATTTTTTCTAACGCGTATAGAACAGAATTTATAATCCCTTCTTTCGGATCAGTTAATGTTCCATCTAAATCAAATAGAAATGTTGTATACATATTTCATTCCCCCACTGATTTTATATGTACCCCATTAAGGCCATTCTCCTACTTACACCTTTACTATACTATCACCATTCAACTTTTCAGAAAATTACTTTTTCTACCCCTTATACTTTCAGTTACAAAATCACAAAAGATATGATAAAGTGAAAAAGTTATAATTAATTTAATAGAAACTGGTGAAACACATGTCAATTACGTTAATTTTTATAATGGCTTTCACAATTGTTATCCACGCAGTTGAAACTAGCTCTTATAGTATTCGATTAGCTGGTGTACGTTTAAAAAAGATTGTCGTTGCCTTATCCATCGTAGGAATGGTACTACTTATTTCAAGAACATCTAACTTACTACAAGCTTTTTTAATTGGTGGTATTGTCGATGAAGCAAAGCTAGATTCTTCTATTGATTTAGAGCATATTATACGGCTCGTTCTATTATCTGCTTCTGTCGGTACATTGCTCGCGATTATACTCTATCCAACTTTGACAAAGCTATTTGGATACGTTATTCAAAACTTTGAAACGGATGGTTCATTCATTCGAATGATGAAGACGAATAACATTCAAAGATTAAAATACACAAAAAAGTATGTACGCTTTCCAAAATTCGAAATGATTCATCGAATGCGGATCGGTGGCATCCCAAAGCGTATTATGCTTATCAACATGTTTGCTACTGCAATTTATACAGCGGGTGTCCTTTCAGCCCTTTACGCTTCCTTTTTAAACCCAGATTACGCAACAAATGCAAGTACAGCTTCTGGCCTTGTTAATGGTTTTGCTACCATTTTATTAACAGTGCTACTCGATCCACGCATTGCTCTTTTAACAGAACGAGCTTTACAATCAGAAAAGGGTGCTGAAGCAATGAGTAAAATGTATGGCTGGCTAATGATTTCTAGACTTCTCGGCACCTTATTAGCACAACTTTTATTTGTACCAGGTGCTTACTGGATTTTATGGATTATTGAGCTTATGCATTAATTCACTCTCTAAAAAAGTAGGTGTACTATCAAATGACTATTAAAACCGAACAAGATATTATCCACTTGATACAAAATGATCCGTGGATGATGAATGTATTACAAATTGCAAGATCACTAGAGCTACCTGATTGGTGGATTTGCGCTGGGTTTGTTCGTTCTAAAATTTGGGATACTTTACATAACTACGAAGTACGGACAGCTACACCAGATGTTGATGTCATCTATTTTGATCAATTACATAAAGATGAGACATACGAACAATCGTTAGAAACGAAACTAATGAATATGGATACTACTATCCCTTGGTCAGTAAAGAATCAAGCTCGTATGCATGTGGTGAATAACATGCCACCTTATTCTTCTGCTGTTGATGCTATTTCTAAATTTCCTGAAACAGCAACCGCACTTGGTGTTACATTAGACGAGAAGAATAATGTCATATTAACATCCCCGTGCGGAATTGAAGATGTACTTTCATTACAAGTGCAGCCTACAGCCCATTTTCGTGAAACGAAAGAACGAATACATATGTACAAAAATAGGGTTAATCAAAAGAATTGGCAAAGCAAATGGCCTAACATTACAATCACTTATCCAGAAATTTAAAAAAGGTGCTTCTCATTATTAGAAGCACCCTTTCTTTTTTTATTTCAAAAAATGAATGACTGTTTCAGCAAATCGATCAGCTTCCTCATAATGTGGTGTATGGCCACTCTCTTCGAATATGATATGCTTCCCATTTTGAGCATCTTTATTAAATATTTCAATTTGCTTTTCACACGTTACTACATCATGTTTTCCTACAATTAATAACATTGGGTTCTGTACATCTTTTATTTTTGATAATAATGACGTATGACATAATCCCTCTGATTTTAATCTATCAAAATGGGTTTTTGAACGATTTGAAAATTGTTCCCACTCTTCGTCACTATATAAACTATCG
>NZ_JBFUIN010000516.1:0-2222 GCF_056401855.1 Bacillus sp. P4_D3 | reverse complement strand
CAATACAAACATCGAATAAATATTCTATTTAACTTTTAAATATACATTATTAGGGGGAAGAAAGATGAAGAAGTTATTATCAATATCATTTGCACTTATTTTAATTGTAAGTATGTTCAGTGCTTGTAGTAATGGGGAAGAAAAGACGAAGAGTGAGAATAAAAAAGTACTCGTTATGGGGACTTCAGCAGACTATAAACCGTATGAATACGTGGAAGCATCAAAAAGTGATGAAATTATCGGTTTTGATGTTGATATTGCAAAATATATCGGAAAAGAACTTGGGTATGAAGTGAAAGTGAAAGATATGGATTTTGGCGGATTATTAGCATCTCTTAGCTCAGGAAAAGTTGATTTCGTTATGGCAGGTATGACACCAACTGCAGAGCGTAAAAATAATGCTGATTTCACAGATATTTATTTTGTTGCTAAAAATATGATTGTTTCAAAAAAGGGCTCTAATATTAAATCATTAGAAGATTTAAAAGGTAAAAAAGTAGGAGTACAAACAGGATCAATCCAAGAAGAAAAAGCAGAAGAATTTAAAAAACAAGTCGATTTCAAAACTGAGGGACGTGACCGTATACCAGAAATCGTACAAGAAATTAAAGCTGGTCGTTTTGACGCTGCAATTATAGAAGACACAGTTGCAAAAAATTATTTAGAAAAAATGAAAGAACTACAAGGAATTGAAATTCAAGAAGCACCAGAAGAAGTAGGTGCAGCAATTGCTCTTCCGAAAAACAGTGATAAAACAGAAGAATTTAATAAAGTAATTAAGAAAATGCAAGAAAATGGAGAAATGGATAAATTAGTGAAGAAATGGTTTGGCAGCGGAAAATAAGCTGCCTTTCACTTTTCTGTGAGGGGAATGAAAAGGATGAATCTAGATTTTTCGGCAATTACGCCTTCAATACCATATATATTAAAGGGATTAGAAGTTACATTGAAAATTGTAGCTGCATCAGCTGTGGTAGGATTTATTTTAGGAACGCTATTAGCGCTTTGCAAAATTGCTAGAATACGAGTATTAAATATTGCAGCAGATATTTATACGTCAATATTTCGTGGCACACCGCTTGTATTGCAATTAATGATTATTTATTTCGGTGTTCCGCAAATGATTGGATATGAGATACCAGCCTTTTTAGCAGCTGTACTTGCATTTAGCTTAAACTCAGGTGCATATATGTCAGAAGTGATTCGTGCCGGCATTCAAGCAGTCGATAAAGGGCAAACAGAAGCAGCAATGGCTTTAGGTATTCCGTACAGTAAAATGATGAGAAATATTATTTTTCCTCAAGCTTTAAAAAATATATTACCAGCGCTTGTGAATGAGTTTGCGACACTTACGAAAGAGTCGGCTGTAGTAACTGTAATAGGAGCGACTGATTTAATGCGCCGTGCTTATATTGTAGGCGGTGAAACATTTAAATATCTTGAGCCATTACTGTTTGTTGGACTTATTTATTATATATTAGTAATTATTCTTACATTAATCGGGAAGGCAATTGAAGGGAGAATGAAGAAAAGTGATTAAAATTGACAACCTTCATAAATCATTTGGAAAAAATGAAGTATTAAAAGGAATTACAACAACGATTGAAAAAGGAGAAGTTGTTGCAATTATCGGACCGTCTGGATCTGGAAAGTCAACATTTTTACGCTGTATGAATGTACTAGAAGCAGCGACAGCTGGTCACATTTGGATTGGAACGGAAGAAGTAACGAATCCGAAGACAAATATTATGCACGTTCGTGAAAATGTCGGAATGGTATTTCAACATTTTCACTTATTCCCTCATATGACTGTATTAGAAAATATTACGTATGCTCCTATCAATGTAAAAGGAGTAACGAAGCAAGAGGCTGAAAAAAAAGCTGAGAAACTTTTAGAAAAAGTGGGGTTATTAGATAAGAAAGATGCATATCCAAATCGCCTTTCAGGTGGACAAAAGCAGCGTGTAGCAATTGCAAGAGCGTTAGCGATGGAACCGGAAGTTATGTTGTTTGATGAACCGACCTCTGCGTTAGATCCAGAAATGGTGAAAGAAGTGTTAGAAGTTATGAAATCATTAGTTACGACAGGAATGACGATGGCAATCGTTACACATGAAATGGGATTTGCAAAAGAAGTAGCAGACCGTGTTCTCTTTTTAGATGGTGGAAAGCTCGTAGAAGATAGTAATCCGGAAGAGTTTTTTACAGCACCAAAAAGTGAC
>NZ_JBFUIN010000515.1:0-2245 GCF_056401855.1 Bacillus sp. P4_D3 | reverse complement strand
CGAGTAGAGCCCACCTTAGAGCGTCGGCACCAAACTTCTCTACTAAATCAACAGGATCTAGTGCGTTACCTTTACTTTTAGACATTTTCTGTCCTTCTTCATCTAGAACATGCCCAAGTGATAATACTCGTTTATATGGTACTTTCCCTGTATATAGTGCCGATACCGCTAATAAACTATAAAACCAGCCGCGTGTTTGATCAATTCCCTCCGCAATTACATCTGCTGGAAACTGTTCTTCAAATAACTCTTTATTTTCAAACGGGTAATGATATTGCGCAAAAGGCATGGAACCACTATCAAACCAAACATCAATTACTTCTGGTGTTCGATTCATTGTACTTCCGCATTTTTCACAGCATACTTTTACTTCATCCACATATGGCTTATGCAATTCTAAATCTTCAGGTGTTTCTTTCGTACTATGCTTTCTTAATTCGGCAATGCTTTTCGGTGCGAATTGATGATCACAGCTTTCACATTCCCATACGTTTAACGGTGTTCCCCAATATCTATTTCGGCTAATATTCCAGTCCACCATATTTTCTAAAAACTTACCAAAGCGTCCATGTTTCATATGATCTGGATACCACGTGACAGTATCATTATTTTGTAAAAATGTTTCTTTAATCTCAGTTGTTCGGATTAACCAACTTTCTCCTGCATAATAAAGTAATGGTGAATCACAGCGCCAACAATGTGGATAGCTATGCTCATATTTTTCTTTATGATATAGTAAACCTTCCTTCGCTAAATAACGAACGATATCAACGTCACATTCTTTTACAAACTTACCTTCAAGAAATGGTACCGCTTCTGTATACTCACCTTTTTCATCTACAACATGTAAGAACGATAACCCTTCACTTTGAACGACTTTATAATCGTCCTCCCCATATGCTGGAGCGATATGAACGAGTCCTGTACCACTATCTGCAGTAACAAAATCTGCCGCAATAACACGGTATCCATTTGTAACTTCCTTCATCGGAAACGGTGCTGTGTACGATGTATTTAATAATTCTTCACCTTTATGAACAGATAGTACTTCATAGTTTTCTTTTAGTACTTCTTGTACACGTTCTTTCGCAACAATGTACACATACCCTTCTTGTTTCACTTTAACGTATTCCATATTCGGATGTACGGCAAGTGCAACATTCGCTGGGAGTGTCCACGGTGTTGTCGTCCATCCAAGGAAATATTCATTTTCACTATCTTTCACTTTAAACTTAACTGTCGCGCTTAAATCTTTCACTGTTTTATATCCTTGTGCAACTTCATGTGAACTAAGAGATGTTTGACAGCTTGGGCAGTATGGTGAAACTCTATGCCCTTTATATAACAAGCCTTTTTCATGAATCGTCCCTAAAATATTCCATACACTTTCGATATATGGATTCTCTAAAGTAACGTACGGATCATCCATATCCACCCAATATCCAATACTCTCCGTAAATTCACGCCACTGCTTCTCATATGTGAATACACTTTCTTTACACTTTTGAATAAATGGTTCAATGCCGTACTCTTCGATTTCATGTTTACCTGAAATACCAAGTTGTTTTTCAACACCTAATTCTACAGGTAATCCATGTGTATCCCATCCGGCTTTTCTTAAAACTTTATATCCAGCCATCGTTTTATATCTCGCTACTAAATCTTTAATCGCCCGCCCAAGTGCATGGCCGACGTGTGGTAATCCGTTCGCAGTTGGTGGCCCTTCATAAAACACAAAAGATTGTGCGCCTTCTCGATTCTGAATTGATTGCTCGAAAATACTTTGTTCGTTCCACTGCTTACGAATACGTGTTTCTCTCCCTACAGCTGACTCTTTGACATCTACTTTTTTCATGTACAATCACTCCTTTGAATTTTTTAAAAAGCACACAAAAAACCCGTCCCTATGAAGTAGGGACGGGTTTACCCGCGTTACCACCCTAATTCTATTAGCTTTTCACTAATAGCACTTAGCAACGTACTAACATACGCGTTCTTTGTAACGGTAGACATCCGTCCGAGCTTACTTTATTCAGCCACGGCTCCTCGGAGATGATTTTCAAATAACGTCTGCACACCGGATTTCAGCAATACACCGGCTCTCTGGGGAACAGCTCACTATTTTACTCTTTCTCGTCTTCAGATTTGTATACTTTATTAAAAGTTATTTTATGCCATTGGGCAATTAATTGTCAACTAATTCAAAATATATTTTTATTTATACCCTTTTTCTCTATTCTTATAC
>NZ_JBFUIN010000514.1:0-2248 GCF_056401855.1 Bacillus sp. P4_D3 | reverse complement strand
AAACTTGTATAAATGATAATTTGCGAAGAACTTGTCCCTTTCCAAATTTTCTTCACTTCAAATAATACTTTAGTTCCAACTCCCTCTTCACTTCTAACATCAATTACTTTCCCCTCAAAAACTACATCATTATTTTGAAATGCATCTTCTGGTGTAAATTTCGCACAATCACATGCATAAGACTTCTCTGGCAAAATAAAAGATGTAACGCTACATATTAAAATAAGAGACAACAAATATACGATTCTTTTCAAGAATCTCAGACCCCTTCATTATCAATTTTAGCAGCTTTCTGTATATTATTTTTACGTCATTCGCCAGATTCCTCCATAGTGAATTAAACATTATCGTTTCCATACAATAAAAGTTTTTATTGACATTTTTATAACCTTATATTAGTATCAGCTTGTAAAAATGTCAGGAGATGTTCCTATGCATTCTAAATCTCGTATTACTACAATTGGTACTTATATTCCAAATCAAGTATTGTCTAATAACGATTTAGAAAAGAAGGAAATTTAAATAATGGAGATACACTTTTACTGTACGGTTTTGGCGGTGGACTTACGCATTTAGGGCTTATCGTGGAGTGGGGTTTAAGTTAAACGAATTAAAAAGAGATTCTAGGAAATAACTAGAACCTCTTTTTAATTTCATGAATTTTTTTTACCTAACCGAGACCATATCACAACAGGAATTAGCAATAATGCTAACACTCCTCCCGCTAATGATAATGCGGCATAACTGGAATTAGCTACTACCATTCCTGACATCGCTCCACCTGAAGCTCCGGCTAACGCAATAAAAACATCTATTTTCCCTTGTGTTTTAGCGCGTGTAGAAGGAGTTGTGGAATCAACAATTTGTGCTGTACCACTAATCAATCCGAGATTCCATCCTAATCCAAGTAAAGAAAGAGCAACAATTAATAATAGTAAAGAATCACTCGGTGCTATCGCAGCTATGACACCCGCTGCAAGTAAAATCACCCCACCAGCTATACTCATCTTAGTACGGCCAATTTTATCAATTAACATTCCTGTAACAAGTGATGGAAGGTACATTGCACCTACATGAAAACCAATCACGAGACCTACTGCACTTAATCCATGACCGTGGTGTCCCATGTGAACTGGAGTCATCGTCATAATCGCAACCATCACTATTTGAGTAAGTATCATTACGATTGCTCCAACAGTAACACCACGTTTATTTTCTATCATTTCTTCTGTTACTGGTTGCCCTTTATATGTATGTTCTTGTTTATATGTTTCTATTATGTTAGCAATAATTAATGGATCTGGACGAAGCATAACAAAAAGGACAAGGCCCGCAAGTATAAATGCCGCTGCTGATAATATGAACGGACCTGCAAGGTTAGGAATTCCAATTGAATGGGCAAAATCTCCCATTACGCCTACTAAGTTCGGTCCTGCAACTGCACCAAAAGTCGTCATAACCATCGTAATACTAATAGCAGTTGCTCGCTGCTTCTTATCTGCTAAATCAGTACCAGCATAACGAGCTTGTAGATTCGTCGCTGTACCCGCACCATATATGAGTAAAGAGACTAGTAATAGAATAATACTATTTGTTAACGCAGCCAATACAACTCCAATAGCCCCTAGTCCCCCTACTATAAACCCTGTTGCAAGTCCTATTCGGCGACCATATTTTTGCGATAACTTCCCAACAAAGAAAGCCGCTACCGCAGATCCCAATGTAAACATAGCAGCCGGTAATCCTGCATATGCATCTGTTCCAAGCATTTGCTGTGCAAGAAGTGCACCTACTGTAATTCCAGCAGCTAATCCCGCTCCGCCAAACATTTGTGAAATACTTACGATTATTAACGTTCGTTTATATAATTTTTGTTGCTCTTCTTCGGTGTACATCCGATTACTTATTGAAGCATCTGCTGTATCTATCATTTCCTCACCTCTCTATAAAACTAATACCTCTTGTTAATGTACTATAGAACAACAAAATCCCCAAATTTAAAATGCTACAATTTTTTTATCCATGTAAAGAACCCCACGGTTTATGTTTCGCCCATTACCGAGGAGTTCCCAAAATAACTATACTAATTTTTTGACAGCCAACGTTCCATCACTAGAGCACAATTCATATTTAGCCTATTTCCCTTACAATTCCTCTACTACTCTTTTTCCCTCTTCTCTTACTTAAAGCTTTCCCTTCCCAAAACAACAAACTTACTAAAGCACAAACTAAAATAATCGGAACACTC
>NZ_JBFUIN010000513.1:0-2262 GCF_056401855.1 Bacillus sp. P4_D3 | reverse complement strand
ATCCTGTATTTGCATATGCCATAGAGAAAGATAGAATAAAGAATCCAATAGCAGCTATTAAAAACTCACTTGAAAAAGCATAAATCAAATATCCGATTGCAATGAATAATGATCCTATCCCAATTAGAAATGAAGGTGCTAATTTTTTTGATAAAATTGTATTTGTTATGGATCCTAAAATAAAACCCGCTCCAGCGATACTAACTAGGAAGCCATACTCACTATCTGTTAACAATAAAACTTCGTTTGCAAACGATAGTTCAAGCGAATCAATAGCGGTAGCTAAGACCATCATCCCTTGAAATAAGAAGTAAACACAAACAATATACATAGATTTTTTACTGAAATTTAAAACTATGTTCCAATCTTTCTTTAATACAGTTAGTGACAATTTATCATTGGATGTATTAGAATCGTCTTTTTTATCAAGATTAGGTAAAAGTAATGTAATGAACCCTGATAGCAGAAATGCTATAGCATTCATATATATTGCAAACTCTGGTGTGCCAATTATTAATAATATCCCCGCTACCGCTGGACCAATTAAAAATGCACCAGATCCTATTAAACTACGTAGTGAGTTGAAACGTTGTCTTTGCTCTACTGGAATTAATTTCGTCATATATGTCATAGCAGTTGGCTCATAAATCGCACTAGCCATGCTAATAAAGAATACTAAAAGATAGATAATCCAAAGAGATGGAAGCAAAGGTAAAATGACGATAAATACTGCGCGGTATATATCAAGGTGAATCATTAACTTCCGTTTGTTTAAACGATCTATCATACTTCCCGACCAAGCGTTTGTAAATAAAGCAGCTAATGGTTTAATCACATATAAAGCAGCAACCGCTAAAGCCGAGCCACCCATATTATAGACAAGTACATTAAGTGCTATTAAGTAAATCCATGCACCTAAATTTGCAATACCAACTCCGGACAGTAGTAATAAAGGATATTTCCAATCTTTAAGTAATTTTTTCACTTTAGGCACCCGCTTTCTAAATTGTTTTAAACCAATAAAAAAATCCCACCCCCAAGACTTAAAGTCTTAGGGACGAGATTTATCATCGCGGTGCCACCCTAGTTTATTAATATGTCGCCATATTAAACTTATCAAGTACTGCATTTAAAAATGCTTATACCTTAGCTCTATAACGGGAGCTCCCGTCACACCACCCCCTTATTAAAGGTTCCGATGTGCTGCTCAGAGGCTTGATTCAATAAAGAATTTTTGCTCCTTTTCAGCTAAATAGAGCTCTCTGTGAAAAATTCATTTTATTTACTCTTCTCATCATCGCATGTAATTTTATCCATATTATCATATAGGTTGTATATTGTAAATAATTAAAAAGAATAATCAGTTTTTTTAAAGAAAGTGAACATCCTTTATAATTTTGTAACTTGATTTTTTATTTATTAAAAAAATACGGTGCGTGAAATTGCTTGTAACTCTAACAAAAAGAGCCTATTTATACTATAGGCTCTTACAAAATTCGATATTAATTTGTACTCGCTTCTGCTAATGGTTCTAGAGGCGGTTCCAAATCTAGTTTTAAAGCATCACCTTCTTGTATATATTGTCCCTTTTCAATACTTTGACTCGTTACATACCCTGTACCTGTTGTTTTTACATCTAATTTCAGCAACTTAGAGAAATACATAACATCACGCATTGACCAACCTTTTAGGTTAGGCATTTTCACATTATTTCCTACTAAAAATATGCGATCTCCTTCACTCATTACCTCGCCAGTCTGTGGATATTGTTTTATTATCTGTCCTTCTCCTAATAATACCGGCTGAAGTTTCTCTTTTTCTGCAATGTTTTTCACCGTATCCATCGTTTGATTTACATAATTTTGTACTTTTATTTCAGATTGCTTTGTTGCATCTGCCATTTGTTTTTCTGTATATGGTTTCACTTTTAAATATTCTAGACTATTTTTCATAACTGGTTTAAAAATTTCAGCAAGAGGCTGAGCACCGTATTCATTCCCCTTTAATTTAGGTTGCTTAATGGCTAAATATACGACTAATTGCGGATCRTCAATTGGAGCCATTCCCAAGAATGAAAAAATATAATTATCTTTCCCTTCCATATATCGTCCATTTTCAGGATTCGGAATTTGCGCTGTCCCTGTTTTACCACCAATCGGATAACCATCAATTTTATACATCGTTCCCGTTCCTTTTGATGAAGTAATAACCCGCTCCATTAAGTTCCTTACCTTATCTGCAGTTTCTTTTTTAATCGGATTC
>NZ_JBFUIN010000512.1:0-2268 GCF_056401855.1 Bacillus sp. P4_D3 | reverse complement strand
CTAGCATAGCTATAAAACTGCGCTAGAGCAGCTTTTTTTGCTATAAAATTTCAATTTTGGAACAGAATATAACTTTTGAAATGTAATGTGTATGAAGGTTATGAATTCCATATAACTCTTGTTCAAATAATAAAATGGAGTTAAAATTACATATTGTTAATGAAAAGTTGGAGGAAATACATCATGGAATTGTTTCAATTACCGAAAGCATTCCTGCAAATGAATACAATCTTTATCTCAATATTAATCGAAGCACTTCCTTTTGTGCTAATTGGCGTATTTATTTCAGGATTCATTCAAATGTTTGTGACAGAAGATATGGTGGCAAAATGGATGCCTAAAAACCGATTTCTGTCTGTTTTATTAGCTACTTTTTTAGGTATGATGTTTCCTGGGTGTGAATGTGGAATTGTTCCGATTGTAAGACGATTAATCGGAAAAGGGGTTCCACCCTATGCAGGAATTGCATTTATGTTAACTGGACCGATTATTAATCCAGTTGTATTATTTGCAACATATGTTGCTTTTGGAAGTAGTATGCACATGGTATGGTATCGTTCTATTGTGGCGATTATCGTAGCAATTATCGTTGGAATTATATTATCATTTATGTTTAAAGAACATCAATTAAGAGATGATCACTTCCCAGAAGTGAATCATAAGCGTCCGTTACGTAAAAAAATGTGGGATGTATGTACACATGCTGTTGAGGAATTCTTCTCAATGGGAAAATACTTAGTGTTAGGAGCGTTAATTGCTGCTGCAGTTCAAACGTTTGTACAAACTTCAACATTGCTTGCTATTGGACAAGGTCCGTTTTCTTCATCAGCTGTAATGATGGGACTTGCTTTTATTTTATCACTTTGTTCAGAGGCAGATGCATTTATTGCTTCTTCGTTCCAAAGTACATTTTCAACAGCGTCACTAGTCGCGTTCCTCGTATATGGACCGATGGTGGATATTAAAAATATGTTTATGATGCTTGCGACATTTAAAACAAAATTTGTAATTGTTGTGACGGTTACAGTTACACTTGTTGTTTATGCAAGCTCACTACTCATTTATGCGATGGGGTGGTAGGTTATGTTTCGAGCATATATATTACTAGGTTTCACAATTTTAATTGGTCAGCTTCATATTTCCGGTAACATTACGAAGTATATAAATATGAAGTATGCCTATTTATCAAAAACTGCAGCTATTATTTTAGGTTTCTTAACGATTATACAAATTATTATCGTTTTCCAGAAAGAGCATCAAAAAGAAAAAGAGAAACATGATTGCAGTTGTGATCATAGCCAGTGTGGGCATGATCATTCGAAAGATGAAAATACATGGTGGAAACGAACGTTTTCTTATACTCTGTTCTGTTTTCCGATTATTTCAGGATTATTTTTCCCAATTGCAACATTAGATTCGGACATTGTTAAGGCGAAGGGGTTTCACTTTCCTGTTGCACAAGCGGAAAGTAAAGATCCATTTATGACAAGACAATTCTTAAGACCGGATACGAGTATTTATTACGGGAAAGAAGGATATCGTGGTGTAATGGAAAAAGGGAAGAAAGAGTTTGTTACGAAAGACAATATCACTTTAAAAGATGAAGATTTCTTAAAGGGTATGGAGACAATTTATAATTATCCTGGTGAATTTACTGGTAAAACCCTGTCTTATAAAGGATTTGTTTTCCGAGATGATTCTTCTAAAAAGGAACAATATTTCTTATTCCGTTTCGGTATTATACATTGTGTTGCGGATTCGGGTGTATATGGTATGTTAGTTAAAAAACCAGAAGGTGTAGAGTGGAAAAATGATGATTGGATTCAGGTGGAAGGAGAAATTTCAACTGAATTTTATCAGCCATTCCATGCAAATATTCCAGTGTTAGAAGTAACGAAATGGAATAAAGTTGAACAGCCGAAAGAACAATATGTATTTAGAGGAGCCGATTGATAAAATCGGTTCTTTTTTGTGGACTAAAAGTTCTAAAAATTGTTAATATTAAACGTGTAGTTCATGAGATGTAGTAAATGTTTGGATATTAGAGATATATAATTAAAGGGGTGATAACAATGACTGAAGTAAAGGGTAAAACAGCTAATGAATCAAGAGTTTTTAAAACAAGTCGAGTATTTCCAACGGATTTAAATGATCATAACACGCTATTTGGTGGAAAGATATTGGCGGAGATGGATATGGTTGCTTCAATTTCAGCAACGAGACACTCGAGAATGGAATGTGTCACAGCGTCTATGGATTGGGTAGATT
>NZ_JBFUIN010000511.1:0-2273 GCF_056401855.1 Bacillus sp. P4_D3 | reverse complement strand
AATCAACGTTGATGAATGTACTGTTCGGTTTGTATCAACCAGAACAGGGCGAAATTAAAATTAAAGGAAACCCTGTAAAAATTACAAATCCGAATATAGCAAATGACCTTGGAATTGGGATGGTCCATCAGCACTTTATGCTTGTTCATAATTTTACAGTTACAGAGAATATCATTCTTGGAAATGAGCCGAAGAGAAAAGGGAAAATAGCTGTTGAAGAGGCTGCAAAAGAAATTAAACAATTATCTGAACAGTACGGTTTAGCTGTTGATCCAAATGCAAAGATTGAAGATATTTCGGTTGGGATGCAGCAAAGGGTTGAAATATTAAAGACGCTTTATCGTGGTGCGGAGATTTTAATATTCGATGAACCGACTGCAGTGTTAACTCCTCAAGAAATTCATGAGTTGATTCAAATTATGAAAAAGCTTGTGCAAGAAGGAAAATCTATCATTCTTATTACACATAAATTAAAAGAAATTATGGAAGTTTGCGATCGTTGCACAATTATTCGTAAAGGTAAAGGAATTGGTACAGTTGACGTTGCGAAAATGGATGAACATAAACTTGCAGAATTAATGGTCGGACGTCAAGTGAATTTTAAAACAGAAAAAATAGGGGCCAAACCGAAAGAGGAGGTTCTGTCTGTTGCGAATCTTGTCGTTCATGATGCACGCCAATTACCTGCTGTAAAAGGCCTTGACTTAACTGTTCGTGCAGGAGAAATCGTTGGTATTGCAGGGATTGATGGAAATGGACAAAGTGAATTAATAGAGGCAATTACTGGTTTACGAAAAGTTGAGTCAGGTTCTATTGCAATTAAAGGAAAAGAAATAACGAATTGGCCTGTTCGAAGAATTACAGAGGAAGGAATTGGTCATATTCCAGAAGACCGTCATAAACACGGGCTTGTGCTTGATTTTTCTGTTAGAGATAATATAGTTTTGCAAACGTACTATAAAAACCCATTCTCAAAGAAAGGGATTTTAAACTTTAGTAAAATCACACAAAAAGCAAAAGAGCTTATTGAACAGTTTGATGTACGTACACCTAGTGAACAAACCTTAACTCGCGCACTATCTGGTGGAAACCAGCAAAAGGCAATTATCGCACGTGAAGTGGATCGTAATCCGGATTTATTAATTGCGGCACAGCCAACACGTGGTTTAGATGTAGGTGCGATTGAATTTATTCATAAAAAATTAATCGAGCAGAGAGATAATGGGAAAGCAGTATTACTTCTATCGCTAGAACTGGATGAAATTTTGAATGTAAGTGATCGAGTTGCTGTTATATATGAAGGGAAAATTGTAGCAATTGTCGATGCGAAAGAAACAAATGAACAACAGCTTGGTTTGTTGATGGCTGGCGGAACGGAGAAAGAGAAGGTGAATACAAATGGCTAAAAAATTTTTAACGGAGCGAACAATTAACATTTTAGTTCCTGTATTATCCGTTATTTTTGGTTTACTTGTTGGTGCCATTGTAATGTTAGTTAGTGGATATGATCCAATTGTTGGGTATGCAGCGCTTTGGGAAGGAATGGTTGGAAATCCGCAAGCAATTGGTGAGACATTACGTACGATGATTCCGCTTGTGTTAGCAGGACTTTCTGTGGCATTTGCATTCCGTACAGGTCTTTTTAACATCGGAGTAGAGGGGCAATTATTAGTTGGTTGGCTTGCTGCTGTTTGGTTTGGATATGCAGTATCATTACCGGCAATTTTACATATTCCGTTGTCAATTTTAGTAGCGGCGATAGCTGGTGGTTTGTGGGGATTTATCCCGGGATATTTGAAAGGGAAATTTAAAGTAAATGAAGTAATCGTAACAATCATGATGAATTATATTGCACTTTATGTGACGTATGATTTAATTAAGCGCTTTTTACATGAGGCGAATGAGAAATCGTATGACATAAAATCTAGTGCTTCTTTATCTTCTGAATGGTTATCTTCTTTAACGGATGGTTCTCGTTTACACTGGGGAATTATCGTAGCGATTTTAATTGCGATTATTATGTGGTTCTTATTGGATAGAACGACATTGGGATACGAATTGAAATCTGTTGGATTTAATCAACATGCTTCTCAGTATGCGGGGATGAAAGTTTCTCGAAATGTTGTGCTATCTATGACGATTGCGGGTGCGTTTGCAGGGATTGGTGGTGCTATGGAAGGGCTTGGTACATTCCAAAACATGACAGCGATGTCTTCGTTTACAGGTATTGGATTTGATGGGATTGCGGTAGCTCTTCTTGGAGGGAATAATCC
>NZ_JBFUIN010000510.1:0-2284 GCF_056401855.1 Bacillus sp. P4_D3 | reverse complement strand
CCTTCATGATTATCAATCTTTAGCGTATCTAATAAATTTTTCAATAAATATTTAATAGATTGATGATTTGGAATACGTAAATCATATGTATTTCCATTCCATTTACTAAAATCTACTGTTACGTTAATATGCGTTTGTATCGCCATTACCTTACCTCCAACTTTTGCGAAGAACCGTATAAATACCGATGCAAATAAGTACAATGCCGCCTCCAAACAATATTATTATTGTTGTACTAATTGGCTTTTCATTCATTGTTTGATTACTCGCTACTCCATCTGCGCTTTTTCTCACAACGTATTCACTACTAAACAAACTATTTTTCGTATCTTTAACACTACTTATTTCTTTTTGTTTTATAAAAAGAGAATCTCGTAAAGATTCCATCTCTTTTTGTTCTTTCTTTTTCTTTTTCTTAATTTCTTCTTCTATTTCTTTGTTAAATAACTCAATCGATGCTTTATCTAATTCTGTTTCCTTATGTTCCTTTTTATTTTTTTCTTGGTCCTTTTCTTCAACGCGGTCTACTTTAAAGTTTATCTTTCCATCATCACCAAGATAACTGTCAGCCGCGCTCCTTATCGGTAGCGCGACAAACAGTAAAAGGAAACAGATAAATGATAACTTAGCCACTATGCTCCATTGTTTGATCATTTACTTCTTTTTCCTCCCATTTCTTATGCCATACAAATAGATTACTAACCAATCCAATAATGGCAATTACAAACAACACAATAAAAATTACTTTTCCAGTATCTTTACCACTAATAAAATCATTCAGAAAACCTTCTATATACTGGAGGGGTGAAAATTGACGTATCTTTCCTACAGATGACATTTGATCTACTTTACTTCCAACTGCTTCAGTTAAAAATAGGTACATACTTAAAAATACTAATAATATAAACATCCCTACCATTTTCATTTGTCGCAATAAGTATGTTGAAACTAATACAAACGCCATCATAATGATTGTGATAAACGCAATCCACAGTAAACTTTGATCCTGACCGAACTGTAGCATACGTCCAGAAATGATCCCTATACTAATACCTTCTACTATCGATATACCGAATGCTACTACTGTAGTTGGTACATTCATATCGATTAACGAGAATCTTTCTTCAAAGTGATCTGTTTGCGTTCGTTTCTTTTCTTGATTCGCAATTGCGTATGCTGTAAATAGCGAAACGATGAAACATGCTAATACGATTAAGTATGGTGTAAAGGCATTACCAGCTACAATGACACCTTCATTTTGTTTCTGTACTGGACTAGATAAAAATTGATATAACATCTCATTTTGACGTTCACCAATACGGCTATTAGCCAAAATTTTCGTGAAGTTTTTCGAGAATGATTTATCATCTTCCATTTTCTTTGTGAAGTCATTTAATAACGAATCTGCTTTTGACACAATGGTTGTTCCGCTATCTTGAATTTCCTTAGCTTGTCCATTAATTTGGTCAAATGTTTTATATACATCGTCTGATGATGCTAAGCTATGTTTTGAGCTTTCAACTAATGATTGACTTTGCATCATTAATGATTTAATACCAGAGTCTAACGATAATGTGGCCGTTTGCTCACCAGCATTATTAGTCGTTAATACTTGCTGTTCCTCAACTAGCTTTAAGCTATTCTCACGCCACTTAGCTAAACCTTTTAAATATTCCCCTAAATTTTGATTCATACTATTCGCTTGCTGCGATGTTTCATTTAACTTCTCCGCTAGTAGCATTGAATTTTGATCCGCACTAGAAACAAGTTGTTGGTAGGAGTCTATCTTTTGTTTTAACCCTGTCATATCTTGCTTTACTTCTGCCGTAATATTAGATGAAACAAGGTTTGAAATTAAATCAACTAAGCTTTGTTTGTTTAATAAATAGTACAGAGAATGATCAGTCGCAATTGCATCTAAACTTCCCTCTTCTAATTTAGGACTTACATCTTTCGTTCTTAAGTCAATCCCATAATACATTTGGTACAGACTAAGTAAACCTTGGTAACTTTGAACAGTATCTACCGCTTCTTTAATTAGTACATTAGATGTATTAGTTGTTAATTTTTCTGTTTTTTGATGTACAACTTGATTATTCGTACGTTCAATTACCGTTGAGTTACCACCTTGGTTTCCTCCTGGATCTGTCCCTGTTCCRCCTCCTGGGTTTCCTCCTGGATCTGTTCCCGTTCCGCCTCCTGGGTTTCCTCCTGGATCTGTTCCCGTTCCGCCTCCTGGGTTTCCTCCTGGATCTGTTCCCGTTCCGCCTCCTGGGTTTCCTCC
>NZ_JBFUIN010000509.1:0-2286 GCF_056401855.1 Bacillus sp. P4_D3 | reverse complement strand
ACTATGACTTAATGAGTAATAATTTGCATTATGTAATGTGTGCTAAAATTCCGCAGTATGTATATTTTATGAATTGTAAATCCTATAAAAATAGAAGGCTTGGAGCTTCAGTTAATGGTGGGAGGTTTGTGGAGTTTGATAACTGTGAAATTTTTGATAATAGCAATTCTATGAATCGTTCAACTGGTTGTAATCCTGGATATGGTATAGATGTTGAAGATGGTTATATGACGAATCAAAAGATTACGGTTAGAAACTCAAATATTTATGATAATAGATCTGGAGCGTTCATATGTGTTAGTACAAGAGGTGTTTATTTAGAGAATAATAAATTTAAAGGTAATGTTAGTTTATCTGGAAGTGGAGATGACTATTTATCAGTAGGAAATATGTACTATGGACCTATTAATGGTAGGTCTATAACAAGCGGCGTTGAGAAAGATGGAACGTTCTGTACATTTAGAAATGATTCTATATTTGGGCAAGTTTGTAATATAACGGCAGGTAATACAACCTTAGATAATTGTGTTTTCTCAAAGAGTACTATTTATTTAGTAGGTGAATCGGTAAAGATAATAGATTGTAAATTTACTTTTGATGATCCTGAAAAAGACGGGATAATAGGTTTTAAGAGCAAAAATTTGGAGGTGCGGAATTCATTATTTGATATTAGAAGAGCCAGAAATATTGCATCAGCTACCTATGCACAAACTGAAAATGCTGTATTTTCAAATGTTATTTTTCTAACAAATGAATTTAGTGGTGGACATTATGTGGGGGCTAAGAACCTGATTTTAGAAAATTGTAGATTTATCCACAGTGGTAAAACACCGAATTATAATCGTATGATGGCATCTGAGTTTATGAGAATTGAAAATAGTATTTTTAAAAATCAATCGTATAGATTTGATGGCGGTGATATTGAAGGTGTTGAAAAGTTAGCTCAGGACAAAGGTTATGTTACGCATGTTTTTAGGAATAATCAAGTAATTTGGGATGAGTCTTATACGTTAGCAGTTCGCGAGGGTAGAGGTCCAGGGGTTGCATTTGTTTATATACCGAGGTTAGAGATTACGGGAAATATTTTTGAAGTAAATGGGAGAATTAATTCCCTAGGTTCCTTGTATACACTTAGAGTTTTCGTTGAGAATCATTTGAATATATCCAATAATACAATTGTTACTAATAATGATTATGGGATTAATACTTTAGGGACTATTACAGTAGAAGGTGCATATCGAAAGGTAAATTCAACACTGTCGATACCACGAACAACTATACTAGCACAAAATAATAACAAAATTAATTCAAATATCATATTTACAGACAATGTGAACGCACAATTAGAAAAGAATATTATAGGGAATATACCATTTGCTTCTTTAACATCATCTGAGCCTATTTTTGGTGTATATAGTCGTGGGGAATTGTTATACAATACTTCTCCAATTGCTGGTGGGTATGTTGGATGGATTTGTATTACTGCAGGTATAGCAAATAATAATACATGGAAATCTAGTAAAGAATATTTAATAAATAATTTAGTAAATGCTAATGGAAAAGTTTATAAATGTACAGTAGCGGGTGTTAGTGGTTCAATTGCACCGTCACATATTAATGGCTTAGCTGTGGATGGTAGTGTGACATGGGAATACGTGGATGTCTTAGCTGTATTCAAAGCGTTTGGATTGATATCAAGCTAGAAAAATCTTTAAGTTCAAAATGTATGTTTACGAGAATGTTTTTTRTAGTATGAAAAACCTACTGTTCTATAATGGTAGGTTTTTTCTTTTAGATTAGAAAAATACAGGGATATAAAAGGGGCATAACATGAAAACTGTACTAATAGTAACCACTGTGAGCTCAACAGTTTCAGCATTTTTAATGCCAAGTATAGATCTGCTAATAAGCAAAGGTTATAGGGTTGAGATTGCTACTAATATTCAAAATGAGTATTTTGTGAAAACTCTTGAGGGTAATAAGGTTGTTGTCCATCATATACCTTTTAACAGAAGTATTAAAAGCCTAGAGAATATCAAAGCTTATTTAAAAATGAAAAAGCTTTTCAAAAAAAAAGAATATTCATTCGTTCATACACATACGCCTATCGCCTCGTTTCTTACTAGGTTAGCTAGCCGATATAGGGTGATATATACGGCACATGGTTTTCATTTCAACGAAAATGGATCGAACATTTCGAATTTTGTATATAAAATGGTAGAAAAAATAGGCGCTAAGAAAACTAATCGATTAATAGTAATTAATAAAGATGACTATGAAGCAAGT
>NZ_JBFUIN010000508.1:0-2295 GCF_056401855.1 Bacillus sp. P4_D3 | reverse complement strand
TATATAGATTGCGTCAATCCTTTATTTTTTTACATTTCTATTATTTTTATCTCTAAAACTATCCTACAAATATAAAAATACGCCATCCTTTCTCTAGAAAAGAACAGTGTTCTTTTCATTATATAGATAAAAAATTATCTTAGCTTGATAGCTATAAGGTTCTTTCAACAAAGCGGGAATGTTGCACACTAAGAAAATTCAAATAAATAAAGTCTATTTCTTTTAATGTATAAGAAATAGACTTTATTGTCTTTTATCTAACTCTCTGGATACTTACTTTTCTTAAATCACTTATAAAACTATTTTTTTCCATTTTCGTATTTTAGTTCTGAAATTCGTAAATGGAGCAACTGTATTGATATGCACCCATTTCCAAACAGGCCACATTGCTTTTGTTGTGGCCCATTTTCTTTGTTCTGGTTGGAATAATTCTGCTTCAGAAAGTTCATTTATCCAATCGACTAACATTTGAACTAACTTTGTCAATTCTTCCTCCTGCTGTTTTAAGGTTAAAATACCGTATTGCTCATAAAAAGATTGATATAGTCCACCTAAGTTATTCCATTTGTAGTCTGGAGTGGGCGTTTGTACGTCAAGTCCACATTGTTCGTCTTTTTCCCATGACAACAACAAGTTAATCCACCCCAGTTGGTAAGAAAGTATTTCAGAAGGAGATTTATCCACTTCAGGGATATGTTTACCTCTCAACTCTTCAGGAACCACCTTAAATTCTTCAATAAATTTCTTATAGGCTTTATCTATTGATTCAATTAATTCTTCAGCGTTAGAGTACTGTTTCATAATTCTTTCACACCTTTATTTTTGATACCTTCAGTATATGATAGAATGGTATCAAAACATGATACTATTAGGAGCTTTTATGAAAAAAGACGAGCGGCTCATTCAAGAAATGATCTATATCAATTCAAAAAAGAATTTTAATCTTAACGACTTAATTGAAGAATTCGATATTTCCAGAAGTACCGCCTTACGAGACATTTCTTCCTTAGAAGAATTAGGTGTTCCTCTTTATTCTGAAAAGGGAAGTCATGGTGGATATCACGTGTTAGAAAATCAACTTCTACCACCAATTTATTTTAGTAATAATGAACTCCATTCTATATTCTTTTCGCTACAACTATTAAAAACATTGCTAAAAACTCCATTTGATAAAGACTACAAAGAGATTAAAGAGAAACTATTAGCTGTACTGCCAAAGAAGCAAAAAGAGATGGTTCATAAGGCGGATCAAGTTATCCAATTTTTAGGAACAAATCAAAAAAAGAGTCTCCCTTTTTAGGAGAACTCTTCTCTGTAATACTCAATAAAAAGGTAATAGAAATCAGTTATTGTCGCTATGGCAACAATCAAAGAGTTATTCAACCCTTAAGATTATTAATCACAGATGGAAATTGGTATTGCTTTAGTTGGGATTTAGGCAAAAAAGAATTTCGAAATTTTCGTTGTGACTATATTCAATCTGTAAAGTATAAAGATAAAGAAAGCATTCCTTTTACTGAAGAGATAATTAGTTCGTTATATAGAAAACAATTCAATAAACAACGACCTTTTTCTTTTAAAGTTAAAGTTAGTGAGAAAGGGGTTGAACAGTTCTATAAACGCATTTACGATAACATGTCTCTTCAAGAAGAAGAACAAAACAAATACATTATTGGGACTTTTGGAGAAAAGGAGATAGATTTTCTGATTCAGTATTTTTTGTCTTTCGGTAAAGAAATTAAAATCATTTCTCCAGAAATCCTACGCTCCAAATATAAGGAATATTTAAAAGATATATTGGCGGATTGTTATGAAATAGAAAGTAAATCACATACAAATTAGCAGGTTAAACTCGGTTAAAATAAAAAGATAAAATGACATTCCTTATTTAATTTCAATTAGGTTTTTGATGCCATTTTAAAGCAGACCATTGTTATAAAATTAATATTTATGATGTCCCCAGAACGAAAACTTATTGTCTTTTATAGCAATAAGATTCATTTTTATCGTTCTAGGGGTACTATAAAATCTTAGCTTGATGGCGATGTGACGGTACCCCTTAATGAAAAAGAACTTCAAACAAATGGTGGAGCAAGAGGAATTTTTGGTCCTATTATCAAAGCTGGAAAACAGTGTTGGGATAATGATTCTTGTCGCGAAAAAACAAATGGTACTTATGGTCGAACAGATAGTCGATATAAACATGGAGCTCCATATGGAAAATGGTAATAAATAAATAATACAAAGAGGATTCGTATTAATTATTTTTATATTTTAATTGAAAAGGAAAGATAA
>NZ_JBFUIN010000507.1:0-2298 GCF_056401855.1 Bacillus sp. P4_D3 | reverse complement strand
AACAAAAAGTATGCTAGGAGATTAGCGCAGGATGCACTGTTTTATTTAAAACAAATGATAAATCTACACACGCCACCAATCCCGGAAGAAGTATCAAAGTATCACAGTCGTCATTTATATTCATTAATGTCAAAACGTCAAAGATTTTTATTTATATTGAGTCATTTATATCCTTATCCGATAGATGTAAAGACTTTACCGTTACCTAAATACCTTCATTTTTTGTATTTTCCTTTACGACCTTTTCTATGCACGTGGAGAAGGGTGAGGAAGCATGAGCTAACATAGGAGGAAATAAAAGTGGAACATCTCTTATATTTTGTGAAAAAATTATATGCTTTTTCGGGGAAAATACTATATGTAAATTTATTTGGGATGGCATTAGTTAGTTTATTGGAAGGGATAGGGCTTCTTTTGTTACTTCCCATGATTAATATTAGTGGCGTTATCGAAATAAATATGGGTTCAATTCCGGGTATAGCGATATTTGAAGTTTTACAAGAAATCCCTGAAACGGTGAGACTGTTACTTATCTTAAGCATTTATATTATATTAGTGGTTGCCCAATCGCTTTTACAACAAAATCTTGCTCTTCGAAATATGAAAATTATAATGCGCTTTACAAACTATTTAAGGTTACAAATTTACCATGCCCTATTACGAGTTAATTGGAGTTTCTTTGTGAAAAAGAGAAAGTCAGATTTGATTAATTCACTGACTGAGGAATTAGGACGAGTTATGGTTGGAACCAATTTATTTCTTCAACTTTTAACATCATGTATTTTTACTATAATACAAATTGGAATTGCTCTATGGTTTTCTATAAAAATAACAATTTTTGTGCTGTTTACAGGCTTAATACTTGCATATTTTTCTAGACATTATATAAAAAAATCAAGGGTATTAGGAAACCAAACATCTGAAATAGCAAGAGATTATCTTGGTGGTATAACAGATCACTTTAACGGTATTAAAGATATAAAGAGTAACATGTTAGAAGAGTCTAGATATACATGGCTCAGTACTTGGTGTGAAAAAATGGAAAAGGAACAACTAGCATATATTAAGTTGAAAAATCAATCGCAATTTTTTTATAAGTTTGCATCGGCTATTCTAATTGCGTTACTTATTTTTACATCTATAAAATTATTTCAGGTTCAGCCAGGACAATTAATAGTCATTGTTCTTATTTTTTCTAGACTATGGCCTAGGTTTACTGGGATTCAATCCAACTTGGAGCAATTAGCTGCAAATATTCCTGCTTTTAAGTCTTTATTAGAATTGGAGAGAGAATGCAACGAAGTAATTGAATTGGGAGATGTAAGGCAATCATCTAAAAGTATAAAACCGTTAACTATACAAGAAGGAATCAAATGTAAAAATGTTAGTTTTCGTTACAATGAAAACGAACCTGTATATGCTCTTCAAAATATTAATTTGCAAATTCCATCGAATTGTATGACAGCAATTGTTGGGCGATCGGGTGCTGGAAAAAGTACATTAATTGATATTTTGATGGGACTGATTCAACCAGAACAAGGAAAAGTTTTAATAGATGATGCGACTATTACAAGTGAAAATTTATTGGCTTTAAGGAAATCTATTAGCTATGTTCAGCAGGATCCATTCTTATTTAATGCAAGCATAAGAGAAAATTTATTGATGATTGAGCCGAATGCAAGTGAAGAACAAATTTGGGCTGCATTAGATTTTGCTGCTGCTGAATTTGTACGAATGCTACCAAAAGGGCTTGATACTTTTATTGGGGATAGAGGAGTTAGGCTTTCGGGCGGAGAGAGGCAACGTTTAGTATTGGCGCGAGCGATATTACGAAAACCCTCTATTTTAATTTTAGACGAGGCAACAAGTTCGTTAGATACAGAAAACGAAGCGCTAATTCAAAGTGCGTTAGAAAAATTAAAGGGCCAGATGACTATTATTGTAATTGCACATCGTTTATCAACGATACGTAATGCTGATCAAGTCATCGTACTAGATAAGGGAGAGGTCGTTCAACGAGGAGCATTTAACCAACTCGCTCAAGAGAGAAAAGGTGTTTTTCGTAATTTATTAGGTAAACAAGTAGAAGTAGGTTCATAGAGGAGAAAGATTGAATGAAATTTTGTATTATTGTAATTCGAGTTGAATGATAGCCCGGATAATGGTCAGTTACAGCAGATCTTATTCGGGCTTTTATATTTGTGTTTTGTAAATTTTGGGAATAAATATAATTTAGTACCTTGCAATAAACAGTACCGAGTGGTATATTATGGATATAACAGGTACCGTGTATTGAAC
>NZ_JBFUIN010000506.1:0-2309 GCF_056401855.1 Bacillus sp. P4_D3 | reverse complement strand
ATTGCAAGTAATCTCTTAAACTTGGACATAATGATAGCATTATTCTAAAAAAGTGTGTGATCGGTATGGAAAAGGAACTTCTGGTGCAAAAAAATACTGTCGTTGTTTACACCAGAACCAGCGATCCTCCTTGTATATCGATATTACTAGTGTGAAAATTAATAGTTAACTAGGGGAAAAGTTAAAGAATTATAAGGGAAACATTAAGGTTGGATAATTATAGTCATGATGAAGGGGTGAAAATATAATTTCACTTACATTTAAACATAAAGAAGCTTTAACATTAGAGGACAGGAATACATAAAGAATGTATAAAAATGTATAAACAATAAATTATTCTTGTATAAATATAGAAGTGAATTATKAGGTTGAAATAGCAGCTAGAGATAAAAAGTTTCCTTAATTCGAGTGGGGGGGAAGAATTTGTAAGTGCAAAAGGATTTTATTTTCTTTTGTGGAATGTTATTTATATTTAGCTTATTAAAATTTAGAAAGGAGAATATTTATGAAGTATTCCTTATTGGAGACAAATACAGATCCAGGAAAGAAAGAATCATTGCTTACACGGTGTGCAAATGTATTTTCGAGATGGTCTCAGAAATATGTTCCAGATGCCTTTGTTATTGCTGTGCTGCTCACTTTATTTACTTTCATTATAGCTTTGTTGATGAATCCCTCAAATCCGTACAAAATCGTAAAATCTTGGGGGGATGGGTTTTGGACTTATTTAACGTTTACAATGCAAATGGTATTGCTAATGGTTACAGGGATGACGTTAGCTTCTGTCCCGTTTGTTAATAGAGGCTTGCAGTCAGTTGCAAAGTTAGCCGATACACCTCAAAAGGCTTATACAATGACATTTTTGATCAGTGCAATTGCATACTATATCAATTGGGGACTAGCGGTAGTTGTGGGAGCGATCATTGCGAAGGAAGTAGCGAAAAAGAATCCGAATGCACATTTTCCATTACTTGTAGCAGCTGCTTATGCTCCGACAGCCTTATATAGCGCAGGTCTCTCTAGTTCTATTGGCTTGACAATTGCCACAAAGGATCATTTTCTTGTAGATATGATTGGAATTATTCCTACCTCACAAACAATCTTTAGTTACTCTACTCTAATTATTTTTTTCACTCTATTCATCACGATGCCAATTATTATTGTACTTATGGCTCCAAAAAGCGGGATTATCAGGTATAAAGCACTCGAAACAGATACAAATTCTTTTGTAAAACCTCCTCAAAAGAATTTAACTACTGCGGAAAAACTGGAATGGACACCGGTCCTAGGAATAGTATTAGGTGCAATCGGCACGTTGTATTGTGTTTATGAATTCATGAACGGTCATAGTTTAGATTTAAATATCATTAATTTGTTTTTCTTGTCACTTGGTTTGCTCCTGCATGGTTCTCTTGGCAACTTTGCACAAGGATTCAAAGAATCTGCGCAATCCATTTCTCCAATTATCCTACAGTTTCCGTTTTATGCGGGGATTATCGCTGTTTTAGGTAGTTCAGGATTGGGAAGCTCAATCATTGAATGGATGGCATCCATTGCGTCAAAGGATACATTTGATATATTTACATATTGGTCAGCGGGATTGGTGAACTTATTGGCGCCATCTGGCGGGGGACAATGGGCTTTACAAGGGCCACTGCAGGTTCCGGCAGGGTTGAAGCTAGGTGTAGATCCGGCTACTATCGCTATGGCGGTAGGCTGGGGAGACGCATGGACAAATTTGATTCAGCCGTTCTGGGCACTACCTCTTTTAGGGGTGCTGGGATTGAAAATTAAAGATATCATGGGTTATTGTTTCATTCTCTGCATTTGGGTCGGGATTGTTACAAGTTTATTGATGTTATTTGTATATTAGCTTTCATAGGAATACGCATCACTATCAAGTCAAGGGCTTAAAATACCATTAAAATGAAAGTAAAACGGATCTAGAAGTACAGACGAAGTATTTATGAACACCGTAGGTTTCAGTATCAACTTTCCGGATATCTATGTTATTCCATGTAGGAAGGCGATTTTTATTTCAAGGAGGTTTTTTAGATGGAATCTAGTAAAGCCATAGTGTGGATTAATGTAGTTACTGCCAAACCAGGTAAATTAGATGAATTAGTTGTTATCCCAGCTGAAGAACTACTTAACTTTAAGAGAAAAGGTATTCTTGGTTGGATTAGCAGTCGTTGACATCGTTCTATTGATAATAACAAGGCAATTATGATGAGTATTGAATATCATAAAAATTGGTTAGGAAAAAATGACTTCTCTGAACACTTAAACAAGATTAAACACTTAATTGG
>NZ_JBFUIN010000505.1:0-2311 GCF_056401855.1 Bacillus sp. P4_D3 | reverse complement strand
AGTGAGCACTCTGATAAAATAGATATTTTCTCATCAATATCCATTTTATATGGAAGCATATACGTCTCTTCTCCCATTAAATCCACTACCTCACGCGAAGCATTTTGATCAAACGGACCATGCATTGGGACAAATAAAATTTGGTACCCTTCTTGCTTTAACTTTTTTAAAGCAACCGCTAACTTTTTTATATAATCTTCTTTTGCATTCCAGTGACGTACACTAACTGCAATGATTTTCCCGTGCAGAGAATGTGTTTGTAACCACTCTGATTGTTTTTTTTGTTTCCATGTTAAAACTGGATCTGGAACCAGTTCAATATCCCTTTTCATGCCAATTTCCTTTAAGTATAAAAATGAATCCTCATCTCGAACTGATATATATGCAGCTTTCGACAAATGCCATTTAACTAATAATCGATTATGCCTTTTTGTAATCGGCCCTATCCCTTGTGAATAAATGTAATATGGTTTTTTTAACATACGAGCAAACCACATAATGCCCGTATAGTATAAAATACTTTTCACACTCGTTTTATCTTGGAGGAGGCTCCCTCCACCACTAATAAGCCCATCACTTTTTCTAATTGCATTATAAACCGATTTTATACTCCAACGATCTACCGCTTCAACTCCGTACATTTTCCTTGTATAGTCAGGGTCATTTGACAGCACAACGAGTTCAATATTCGGATTCTMTTTATGTAACGATTCAATAATCGATTGTAGAATAGCTTCGTCTCCAACGTTATAAAAACCATAATATCCTGATAAAACTAACCGCACTCTTAATCTCCTCCAACATTTGGTAACCAATTGTTTCATCCATCATAACTGGCACCAACTCCTTACCTAAAAAACGCGATACATAAACAAATATCCCCTCAATACGCCCGTCCGAATTCCAATTCTAAAATTTCATAGTTCTATATTTATTTTTTCAAAAATGGTATTTGTTTTGTTGATATCCAGTTTAATTTCAAAGCACATATCCCATACAAAATTGTTGCAACAACAAATGCTACACCACTATATAATAACGCAATAATTCTTGAAGATGTAACATTTATCATTGTAGATAGTTCATATAATCCTAATCCTAAAATACAAGACAATCCTATTACAGTGAAAAATCTCCCTATGTGCATAGAATAGGAAAGATATTTTCGAATGTATAGATGATTTACGATACAGATTAACACATATATAACCAATGTACTATACGCCGCTCCATCTATGCCAAACTTTCTTGTTAACTCTATGTTTAACAATACTTTCACAAAACTCGCTCCGACAACAATCCACGCGGCTTGTGCAGAACGATTAATCCCTTGTAAAACTCCTATCGATAATATCATAACCGATGTAAAATACGAACTACCAATCATAACAGCTAACATACCGCTTCCCTTTGCATCTGTGAACAATCCCACATTTAATGGAACTGTTAATGCCATTAACCATATCGTTAACGGGACTGTTAGCACATGCATGAGTAGATTTGTATTTTGAACTGTTGTTTTTGCCAAACTCATATTTTTCTTTGCTAACGCAGACGTTAATAACGGTATTAACGGAAATACAATTGCACTTGCGAAAACAACAATTAATTGTGTGAATGCAAAACCACGACTATATATACCAAATTGCGCTTGAATTTCTGCCGACGACCCTTGCAGCACATGCGGCACTGTAAGCGAATCTACTAAATTCAAAAGCGGCATGGATAAAGCTCCTATAGCAATCGGAATAGATACTTTTAATATTTTCTTTCCATCTTTTCTCAAATCTCTAAGCGAATATGAGTCTTCCTTATAGCGGTATGGACTCTTATTGTACGTCCTACGTAAATATATAAGGGAACTTATTACCCCTAGAAACGATCCAACCATTGCCCCACTAGTAATGACAGCACTACTTTCATTCCAATATACTAATACATAAGCGATGATTAACATAAAAAATACTCGTACAAATTGCTCAACGACTTGTGATATCCCCGTCGGTTTCATATCACCAAACCCTTGGAAATAACCACGATAAACTGCCATATATGGTGCTACGAGTAAAGCCAATGACGTAATCAGTAACGGTCCTCTCGTTTCTTCCCCACCAAGCATATTTGCAATTTCAGTAGAAAATAATACAATCACCAAACATCCGAATGCACCAAAAGCCATTCCTATAATTGATGCCGATTTAAATAATTTCGCAATTTCTTTATGCTTATTTTTTTCTTTCAACTCTGCAATTAATTTTGAAATTGCCAATGGTACACCAGCTACTGACAATGTAAGAGCAATCATATATAC
>NZ_JBFUIN010000504.1:0-2312 GCF_056401855.1 Bacillus sp. P4_D3 | reverse complement strand
CCTTTCCAGGGGTACCTGGAATAAGTCTAGTAGCTTCACCCGTACCCTTACCAGATGGATTTACAAATTCAATATCTTTAGTAAAAGACCCCAATGGTATGTACGATAGGAATAACCTTCAAGATTAATTTTTCCATTTGCATAAAAAAACAGCAGAGATTTCTAGTACCTATCTCTACTGTTTTTTGCTATTAACTTCCAAAAAAAACTAATTTTTCATACTCTGTTATGTGTATTTCTAACAAATAGTAATGCTTAAATTGCAACATCTTGGTATCCTACCCTAGCTACCTCTTCATTTATTAGACGAATACCTACCCCATTTTCCATGTCCCATGTACAGTCAAATGTTAGTCCAATATATCTGCCTTCAAAGCGTCTAGCAGATGGGACATAAATCCCCACTAGCCTGATCCTTTCAAGAAGCTGATCAATCGTTTCAATTAAAGGATAATTTTCATTATATGAAACATCATACCCAAGCTCATATCGTTTTTGCTTGTAATAATCTAAAATTGGTTGCAAAATACTTTGTTGAAGATGCCCCCAATTTTGTATTAAAGAATTATACGAAGCATACTGTTTTTCACTAAATTCACCATCTTCTTCACCATCTATCATCAAAGCAATATCGGCTTCTTTTCCGCAAAACTCAATGGTAGTATCTCTACTCCAGACATAATCATATTCAAGCTCACCAAAAACTGCATCATTTATTTTCATTTTAAATTTCCCCCTTTCTATTTATTGGCAAATTCCCCTGGCTTAAACGCTCCTGCATTTATCTCTCCTACGCCGCCAAGATGCCCAAATTTGCCATTTATTTCTGATGGTACAAGTTGGATAGTCTTCACATCATTTAATTCGTGCCACGTTAACTTGTATTCTTCTCGATAATCCGCAATGTCTCCCGCTTTAATTTTCCCAGGAGTCATTCCAAACTTGCTTGCCAACTCTGGTGAATTGTTAAGTTGTTCAGCCAACTTTTGAACTGCTTGTTTAAAATTAATAGTTCTAGCTTTTGTTCCGTGCTTGCCGGTCCCGCCTAACATGTATTCAATTTCAAATTGCGCTTTTGCTACAGGTGAAAAATCAGGAACTCCATTTTTATACTCAATTCCATTAATACCAGCTTCATTTAAGATTTTCTGTAACGTAGGATCTGGTGGTGGTTTTAGGGTACATAAAGATTCACCTCTAACCCCTTCAAAAACGACATTTGAATTCGTTTCTGCGGGTGTTTGCTTGAATCTTGATTCATATGTACTGGCAAATTCCTCTTGCTTGAAGGCTGGTGGAATATCAGCATCTCTACTACCCGTACCCTTAACCCCACCACTCTCCAAATTCGAGATCCTACTCTGAATACTCGCCTTAGAGGCATCATGGGCTTCTTGGAATTTCCCGCTATAGTTCGTTCCAGATCTAACGACACTTCCATCTGGCAGTATTTCTACACCTTTAAAGATTGGGGATACGGAGTCCACACCTTTTGCTAGTTTAATTTCAATTATATAATATTCACGACTTAATCTATCTAACAATCCTTAAAAATAATCTATATTGATTTTCACTTATTTATCAATCTCTAATATCTCTAAGAAAAAAGCACTCGCTACCAATCATAGGTTTTCGAGTGCTTAAATGTATATACTTCCCATCATATTTAAATCATTTTTAAGATTTGTTCCTTCACATTTTCGTCAAACTTGGCTCCTTCTACCTTTGCTCCCTTCCAGTCTACATTGTCAAGTTTAGCACCGGTAAAATTCGCATCCGTGAAATTCCCATTTAAAAGGATTGCTCCTGTTAAATCTGCGTTTGTAAAATCTACATTTCTAGCATCGACTTCTGATAAATTAGCATCTTCTAAATATGCTTTTTCAAAGTTACCTTCTGTAAGATTCGCGTTACTGAAATTCGTTCCCGTACAGTCAGCCTGTTCCGCATTGATTCCTGACAAATTTGCATGGCGAAAAGTAGCATGATTTAATATTGTTCCAACTAATTCTCCATATGAAAAATCAACTTCGTCAAAACATGTTTCAAAACAACTACTTATATTCAATTTTGCATATTTCATATTCGCTTTAGAGAAATCCGCTTCACCAAACCTACAATCTGCAATGTGTATTTCCTCTAAATTACAACTTCTGAAATCAGCAAACTCAAAATCACAATCAAAAAACGATGCTCTCATTAATGAAGAAGCTCTTAACAGAACTCGTTTTGCCATGATACGCTCTGCCATTACCTCTGACAGGTCTGAAAAAGTAAGGTCTAAATCACTCATATCTAACTGATCTATAACC
>NZ_JBFUIN010000503.1:0-2313 GCF_056401855.1 Bacillus sp. P4_D3 | reverse complement strand
GTGTAAATGTGACAATAGTTTGACACAGCAAGACAAGGCAAAGAAAAAATCCTTCTTAATAAAACTTCTTAAGAAGGATTTTATCGCTTTATTATTTAAATAGCAATGCAATTAGTTTTTGTTAAAAAACGTATTGCTATACGCTTGATATATTTCAGACACTTGATATCCCATTAGTGAAATTGCTGTTAATGAAAAGAAACCAATCATAAGAAATCGAAACCACATATAAATCTCCTCCTTGTATTTAGCTTAAAAAACGTTAGCTATCTTACAAGTTAAGTGGCACTCTTCTTCATCACTTTMTTTCCTCTTCACAATCGCTGTTATAAAACGAATCATAAAGAATATAACAAAAGGAATTTGTTTATCATTTATATTGGCATAGTTTGGTAACGGCTCTCTTTGCAAATCGAACGGAGATGAGAAGGAATAGAACATACCTTGCTCTTCCATATATACGATTACAATCTTCATACAAAATACTATCCCGAGAAACGAAACAATATCTTGCCATTCTGTCGTATATAACAGGTTATACAGCTCTAATACGTACTCTTCCATCGTCATCCCCCCTTCCTTTTTTATCATTTTGCTCTCCTTCATATAAAAAGTCAAGAAAAAAGTTTATTTTCACTATGCTAATAGTAATTACTTGTTTCTTTACTTATATATGAATCTTTTCTAGCAATGATTGGATATACCATTCTTCGAAAACAAGATATCATAGGAAGTTCGATAGCCGAATTCATGCTATAGGTAAAATAATATGTGACGTCAAGAACAAGGCGCTAAAACATCGGAACACGAATCTGTACGGTATGCTGATAGTACCTAGCTCACGAACCTATATGGTCTGTCGTGAGCGTGGTGATGGCACACCGCAATCTTGCACGTCAGCGATACCAGAAATGGACTTCTCCTTTGGTAACAAGAATCCCACTGACATTAGTCAACTTGCCCCTTTAAGGGTGGGAGTGTCAAATAACCTATTGTTGTTTTTTATTTATGCAAATTACTTTGTCGTATTCACATCTAAAGTTTTAAGAGATTCTTTTCCATCTCTCAAATAACTATTTACGAGACTTAAAAGTAACTTCCCACCAACCAACATCGCACGTTCATCAAAATCAAATTGAGGATGATGATGTTGGTATGTTGCTCCTATTTCTTCATTACCCGCACCTGTAAAGAAAAATGCTCCTGGAACATGTTCTAAATAATATGCAAAATCTTCTCCACCCATAATCGGTGGTACTTCAATAAAATCGGTGGTACTTCAATAACTCTGTCTCTTCCAAGATCACGTTTCGCAATCTCCATAAAATGACTCGTTTCATCTAAATGATTTATTAATATTGGATAACCCCGTTTATATTGAATATTAACTTCAGCATGAAGAGACTGACAAATCCCCTCAACAACTCGTTTAAATTCCTTCTCCATAAATTCTCTAACTTCAGGATTTAACGTCCGAATTGTCCCTGTAAATGTAGCAGTATCCGCAATAATATTATCTGCTTGACCAGCATGGAATGTACCAACTGTTACTACAGCAGATTGCAACGGATCTACTTTTCTACTAACTAAAAGTTGCAATTGATTAATAACTTGTGTTGCAACGATAATGGCATCTACAGTATGATGCGGCATACCGCCGTGACCGCCTCTTCCTTGAATCTTCACTTCAAAAGTATCAGCTGCGGCCATCATTGCTCCAGCTTTCGCCCCAACAATTCCTACAGGCATTTGAGAAGATAAATGTGTGCCAAAAACAACATCTACTCCTTCTAAACAACCATCCTCAATCATAGCAATTGCCCCACCAGGTTCTTTCTCTTCTGCATGTTGATGAATAAGGACTATTTTTCCTGAAAGTTGGTCTCTGTTTTCACTTAATATTTTTGCGACTCCTAAAAGTGTTGCTGTATGTCCATCATGGCCACAAGCGTGCATTACGCCAGGAATCTTTGATTTATATGAAACTTGCTTTTCATCTTGAATAGGTAGTCCATCAAAATCAGCACGCAACGCGATCGTCTTCCCAGGTATTCCACCTTCAATTACGCCGATTACCCCTCTTCCCCCGACATCTGTTTTCACATCAATATGAAAACTTTTTAAGATTTCAGCTATTTTTTTCGGTGTTTCTATTTCTTGAAACGATAGCTCTGGGTATTGATGAAAATCTCTTCGCCACGAAACCATTTGGTTATATAAACTTTCCAATTCTTTATGCCATGTTTCTATCATAAAAATTCCCCTTTCTTTTTAACACTTTAAACAAAAATACACAATATTCTGTATTTAATC
>NZ_JBFUIN010000502.1:0-2314 GCF_056401855.1 Bacillus sp. P4_D3 | reverse complement strand
CCATGGCACACATCCTAGTAGTACTACTTTTTATAGCCCTAGCTATCCAATACCTCCGACTCAAATTTTTTATCATTTCCCATCAATTTACYTTCAAAATTTCTATGGTACTTTTAATATTTAAAAAAATCGTAAGAAATCACGACCTTTTTAAATACAAAAAGCACGTAAGGAAGCGCTTTTTGCGATTCCTTACGTGCTCTTCAAATACATTATTTATTGTCCATTATTGGCAGGGACTTCTCCTGCGTTCCCGCCAGTAGTTGGTGGAGCAGGAGTCTCTTGGCCACCTCCAGTGGTTGGTGGATTTGGAGTTTCTTGGCCACCTCCAGTGGTTGGTGGATTTGGAGTTTCTTGGCCACCTCCAGTGGTTGGCGGATTTGGAACTCCAGTGGTTGGTGGATTTGGAGTTCCTTGGCCACCTCCAGTGGTTGGTGGATTTGGAGTTCCTTGACCATTTCCGTTGTTCGGTGGATTTGGAGTTCCTTGACCATTTCCATTGTTCGGTGGATTTGGAGTTCCTTGACCATTTCCATTGTTTTGTTCATTTTGCTTATTCTGTTCATCTTGTTTCTTTTGCTCTTCTTGCTTCTTAAGTTCATCTTGCTTCTTTTGCTCTTCTTGTTTCTTTTGCTCTTCCTGTTTCTTTAATTCTTCTTGCTTTTTCTCTTCTTCAGTTTTTTGCTGTTGATCTTGCTTCGGTTGTTCAGTTGTATCCGGCACGCTCGTATTTGGAGATGAATCACGTTTTGCACCTTTTATACGTAACTCACTACCTTCTTGAATAACACTACTTGGCATTTTAAAGCGTGATTTATCTGTAGCCATCTCGCTCATCATTTCTTTAAAAATCAACTGTGCAATTTTCGTATTTTTACTACTAATATACTCGTCTTTACCATCTTTCATATATCCAGTCCATACTGCCATCGTATATTGCGGTGTATATCCTGCAAACCAACTATCACGAGTTGCACTTTCTGGTAGTTTATATTGCGCTATTTGTTTTGAAGAATAGTTTGTTGTACCTGTTTTACCAGCTACATCTAAAGAGGCCACATTTGCCGATGTACCAGTACCTGATGTAACTACAGAACGAAGCATATCAGTAATCATATATGCTGTAGAATCCGCCATAACTGGTTTTGGTTTTTGTCCAAAACTTTGTGACTTGCCATCTGGATAAACTACTTTCTTAACAAAATGCGGCTTCGTATACTTACCATCATTACCAAATGCCGCATAAGCACCCGCTATTTCAGTTGGTGATACTTCGTTTGTACCAATCGCTGTAGATTCTGTCGGTGCTGTATTAAATGTAATACCTAATTTCTCAGAGAAGTCTTTCGATTTACTAATTCCCACTTCTTTTGCAGTTTTAATTGCCGGAATATTACGCGACATTTTTAATGCTTCACGCATTGAAATTGGGCCTGAATAACTTCTGTCTGCATTTCGAACTTCTTGCCCCGTTGAATACTTAAATGGAGAGTCATCAATTTGATGGTAAGTAGCCCATTTTAAATATTCAATTGCAGGAGCATAGTCAAAAATCGGCTTCATTGTCGAGCCAGCTGCACGATCTAATTCAATTGCCATATTATGTCCTTTAAATACAGCTTTATTTTCACCACGACCACTGCCTATAGCACGAACTTCTCCTGTTTTCGTATCCATAAATGTGAAAGCACCTTGGAAGCTCTCATTTGGATAATTAATAATATTTGTATTTAAAATATTATCAGCCAATTTCTGTGCTTTAGGATCCAATGTTGTATAAATTTCTAAACCGTCAGAACCTATATTAGCATCTGGTAGTTCTTTTTCTACTTCTTTCACAACCGCATCCATAAATGCAGGATATGGCATCGCTTGTAGTTCTGTTGCAGGCTTAAGTCCCTTTTCTACGTCAACTTTCGATGCTTCTTCCATTTCTTGTTTTGTTATATAGCCATGTCGATTCATTAACCCTAGTACAGTATTTCTTCTTTCTGTTGCCCTTTGAACATTTTCTTTTTTCGTTGGGTCATAGTTATTCGGCGCTTTCGGTAAACCGGCAAGCATCGCAACTTCTGGTAATGTTAACTCATTCAATTCTTTACCGTAGTAGTTTTGTGCTGCTGTTGCGATTCCATATGAACGGTTACCTAAATTAATTTTATTTAAATACATCTCTAATATTTCATGTTTTGAATACTGTTGTTCTAGCTTATACGCTAAATATATTTCCTGAACCTTACGCTTTGACGTTTTTTCCATCGATAAGAAGTAGTTTTTAATAACTTGCTGCGTTATCGTACTTCCACCTTGAGAG
>NZ_JBFUIN010000501.1:0-2324 GCF_056401855.1 Bacillus sp. P4_D3 | reverse complement strand
GTAAAAGGGTCTCCATCTGAGTTTGCACTCTTCGGATTTGTTATAAATCTCTTTTTTCCAAAGTCTTTCACTAGATCATATAACTGAGCTTCATTTTTTCCTGTCTTTTCATTAAATACAATTTTAAATCCTTTTTCCTCCACGTCATTAGGAATACCATCATCGTCCCAATCATTATTTTCCTGAGGTTCTTCCATAATCATGATTCCCTTTTTTCCAGAATCACCATAGATAATATTTTGTCCTTCCTTTAGATTGGTATCTTCTTGAAAGGTTTCCACTTTTCCACCTTGTTCAGGCTTTGTTTCAGCTAAAGCAGGGGATGTTATCGTCAATGCCATAGTTAAACTACTTACTGCACCAATTATTGGCTTTAATTTTTTCATCTTAGTTTTCCTCCATATTTCCTATACATGTTTGAACATCTACTAGTAAGATTGATTTCATAATATCTCACAAGTCTTTCATTTCCCTTTCGCAAATGTTACAAAAGTCTTTCACAAATCTTTTTTTACTTTATTGATATAACGGGTTCCGTTGCAGAATGTCTTAACACATAGAAAGATGAGAAAATTGCAGAAACAAATTTTACAAATTATTTCCTAACCAAACAAAAAGGCAGTTTTACTTTGCTATTTAATAAATTGTAAATCTGATAGGTGACAAAAATAAAAGGAACACAACTTTTTTAAAGTTGTGTTCCTTTTATTTATAAACTATTTAATTATAAAAGATAAAATCCCTATAATTACACATGCAATTCCGCTTAAGAATTGTCCCAGCCCCGCTGTTTCTCCTAAAATAAAGAAATTAAAAATATTTTTTCTTGTTTGTGTTTTCCCTATAAATGCTTCATCCGTTTTCATTCTATATATACCCCATAATACTAAGACTACGCCAAAAAGTATAAATAATAACTTTAAAATCATCGTGTAATTACCTCTGTTCAATATATTTTTTATGTATGTGATTCCTTTATTTTTATTCCATAAAGGCAGTTTAGAAAATAATGTTCCTTTTTCCATACCTCTTTATTTTTCTAGTACATCTGAACGAACTAGTTTTTAATCATCTGTTTTAATTACACCTGTTGAAATTGAACCTTTCTTCTGGCACCTGTCCATTTTTAATATTTAATGACAGGTTTTCTTTTTCAACAGAAGTGATTGAACTAGAAGAGTAAGATACTGTACTTACTTCTACWTTTAAAGAAAAAACTGGACTTACTAGAACAAGCACACGCTAAAGCTGCGGGAGTTATTTTTTCATTTGACCCATTTTATTTCTTCCTCTCTTTCATCATATCTACAAGATTACAAAAGATGAAATTATACTTATACTATTCACTTCAGATTAAAATATAATCACCCTCGATACAGTAATCTTATTATATATATCTTTCAATTTCCTTTCGTAAATGTTACAARAGTCTTTCAACCGACTCATTTTTTTCTGATGTAACAGGAAGAGTAAACCAAAATTCACATCCCTGTTTCCCATCTTGGCGGTCCCGAACACCAATTTGTCCTTTATGCAGTTCAACTAACGATTTTGCAATAGCTAAACCAAGCCCAGAACCTCCAGATTGTGAACTTCTTGATGGATCCGTTCTAAAAAAACGGTCAAATATACGCAATTGATCATCTGGAGAAATCCCTTCTCCTTCATCACACAAAGTGAATTGAACTTGCTGCTTCTGTTTATTTTCCTCTACAATTAATTCGATTGTTCCACATGTAGGAGAATGCCGAATCGCGTTATGCAACAAATTATTGATAACTCGTGCTATTTTACATGGCATAATCCAAATTCGTGGTAATGTCTCAGAAACATGCAATTGCAAATCAATCTCTTTATCTTGCAATAAGATATCATGTGAATCTATTACTTTTAATAGAATGCTATCTACATGTATTAAACTTGGATGAAAAACTTCTTGTCCAAGTTCTAACTTAGAAAGGTCAAATAAATCATTAATTAATCCACTTAATCGTTGTATATCATTTAGGATTGTCTTTAAATATTGTTGTTTCATATCAGGGTCTTCAATTAATCCATCTTGTAACGCTTCTACCATCAATTGTATGCTAGCCATAGGAGTTCGTAAGTCGTGGGAAATATTCGCAATCAGCTCTGTACGTGCTTTTTCTCCTTTTTCTAACTTAGCAAAGCTTTCGTCTAGTTTTTTGGCCATTTCTTGAAAAGCTTCTGCTAATTCTTTAAATTCTTCCGGTTCTTTTCCTATTATGTACATCGTTCCAAATTGTCTATCACTAAATTGTTTGGTTAAGGCAATTAAATTTTGAATAGATCTCATAATAGGG
>NZ_JBFUIN010000500.1:0-2327 GCF_056401855.1 Bacillus sp. P4_D3 | reverse complement strand
GCCTGTAGCTGTAACGTATTATAATCTTGTGCATTAACCGTATGAACCGTTTCATAGAACAATTGTAATACTTGCTCTAAATCCTCTTTCTGGAATGTTCTAATTTTAATATCTTTAAACATATGTAAAACTCCTTATCAAACTAACTCTTCTATTTCGGTTATCCGGATAATTATTTCGTCTTTATTTTTGAAACAGTTTCTTCCACTATATAAGATTCACTACTTCTGCTCTTTCTATATTAGATCGATCTTTCCTTCTAAACGAACAATAAACAATACTTATACAAAGTATTGTTTATTGTAAAAAAGCATATTAAATTCGTTTTATAGCTGAAAGTGTTTAAGATTTCAATTTAACTCTTTGCAATCTTAATGCATTTAATACGACTGATACAGAACTAAACGCCATCGCTGCACCTGCAACCCAAGGAGCTAAGAAACCGAGCGCCGCAATTGGAATTCCTAGGCCGTTATAAGCTAATGCCCAGAATAAATTTTGCTTAATATTTCTAATCGTCATTTTACTCATGAAAATTGCATCAGCAATACTATTTAAATCGCCACGGATTAACGTAATATCCGCTGCTTCCATCGCTACATCTGTTCCTGTTCCAATTGCCATTCCAATGTCCGCTGTAGCAAGAGCAGGAGCATCATTAATTCCATCTCCAACCATAGCCACTTTCTTACCACTAGCTTGAAGTTTCTTCACTTCTTCTGCTTTTCCTTCTGGTAATACTTCTGCAATTACGTGATCAATACCAACTTGCTTTGCAATTGCCTGAGCAGTTTGTGTATTATCTCCTGTAATCATAACGACATCTAGACCCATTTTCTTAAGTCTTGCAATTGCTGCTTTTGAAGTATCCTTTACAGTATCTGCAACAGCAACAATTCCAGCATATTCCTTATCTATCGCTATAAGCATTGCCGTTTTTCCTTCTCGCTCTAGTTCTTCCATCGCTTTAGAAACTTCTTCAATATCAATATTAAACTTCTTCATTAATCGGCGTGTACCAATTAATAACTGTTTCCCTTCTACAACCGACTCAATACCAAAGCCAGGAATTGCTTCAAACGTTTCTGAACTTGGGATATYAATTCCCTTTTCTTTAATTCCTTCTACAATTGCTTCTGCAAGTGGATGTTCAGAATTTCTTTCTGCTGCACCAACTAATTTTAATATTTCCTTCTCATCAAATCCATCTGCCACAATTATATCAGTTAATACCGGTTTTCCATTTGTCACTGTACCCGTTTTATCTAAAATAATCGTATCTAATCTGTGCGTCGCTTCTAAATGCTCTCCACCTTTAAATAAAATACCGTATTCAGCTGATCTTCCTGATCCCGCCATAATAGATGTAGGTGTTGCAAGACCTAATGCACATGGACAAGCGATAACAAGCACTGCTATCATTTTCTCAAGTGCTCCTCCAAAATCACCAGGTGTAACAAATATCATCCATACCGCAAATGTGATTATAGCAATCACAACTACAACAGGTACGAAAATACCTGAAATTTGATCAGCTACCCTTTGAATAGGAGCTTTCGAACCTTGAGCCTCTTCCACTACTTTAATAATTTGAGCTAATGCAGTGTCTCTTCCTACCTTAGTTGCCTTAACTTTTAAAAATCCATTTTTATTCATTGTAGAACCGATTACTACATCCCCAATTGTTTTATCAACTGGAATACTCTCGCCTGTTAACATCGATTCATCTATCGCTGATTTTCCTTCTACAATTTCTCCATCTACTGGGATTTTTTCACCAGGTTTAACATAGACAACATCACCAGCTACCACTTCTTCGATTAAAATTTTCATTTCTGTGCCATCTCGCACAACTGTGGCAGTTTTCGCTTGTAATCCCATCAACTTTTTAATAGCTTCTGATGAACGCCCTTTTGCTTTCGCCTCAAATAATTTACCTAAAATAATTAAAGTAATAAGTACCGCGCTCGTTTCAAAATATAAATCTGTCATATGTTCTGAAGAACCAATTGATTGAATACTTAAATAAACACTATAGAAATAAGCTGCGGACGTTCCAAGTGCCACAAGAACATCCATGTTTGCACTTTTATTGCGTAACGCTTTATAAGCACCAATATAAAACTGGCCTCCAATTATAAACTGTACTGGAGTTGCAAGGGCCAGCTGCACCCATGGGTTCATAAGCATATCAGGTAAATAAATAAAAGATGTAAATGAAAAATGACTCACCATTGCCCACAATAACGGAAATGATAAAATAAACGAAAAAATAAACTTCTTCTTTTGTCGCTCAATTTCTTTTAAGCGGTGATCTGTTGATGAAT
>NZ_JBFUIN010000499.1:0-2329 GCF_056401855.1 Bacillus sp. P4_D3 | reverse complement strand
TGAAAATACACTTACTAACTGAAGTGTACCAATTTCAATACCTGTTTCTTCAAGCACTTCTCGTCTTCCGGCTTCTTCTGTGGATTCACCAAGTTCCACAAAACCTCCAGGAACACCCCACATGCCATTTCGTCTTTGTTGTAGTAATATTTGTTCTTGATCATTTAAAACAGCTACAGCAACTCCTGCTAGAGTGAGTGGTCTTGATCCAACAACCTTTCTTAGTTCTTCGATATATCCCATTGCTTGTAACCTCCGTGAGTAAAAATAGTATGAAATGAACTATTCGGTGTAATGTGAAAATATTCCTTGTAACGAGGTGAGTATTGCGGACTTAAAAGAAAGGCGTTTATAAAAAATTCTATTGTAATATCCCTTTAGGGGATTAAAAAGGGTTATAGTAAATAGAAAAGGGCATCTGAAGTTGAAAGATTGATTAAAGGGTTATATTGCTGAAGATGAACAATGAATACAAATACATAGTTAAGAAAGTACGATTTAAGATCAGGATGAAAGATGTTTCGAAAACAAGTGTTGGGATGATAAATGCGTATTTACAATAGAGTAGTTCTGTATGAAATTTTCATTAGTAAGGAAGTGGATAGATGAGTTTATTAGCGTATACTGAGGAGTTTTTTAATTATGTAAGGGAGTTTTTACTATTAAGGTTTTTACTATTTGCTTTAGTTCTTATGATTATTTCTTTTGTCATAAACCGCATTATTGATTGGTTTTTTAGAAAATCAAGCTTTTTTGATGAAGAGGTAGAGCAGACGATTCAAAGTGTAATTCGATCTATTTTTAGGTATATCATTATCATCAGTCTGATCATATATTTAATTAGTCAATTTGTAGATATAAAAAGTATTATTGCAGGCGCAGGGATAGCGGGAGTGGTCATCGGTTTTGCTGCACAACAGATGCTAAAAGATGTCATATTAGGCTTTGCAAGATTAGCGGACAAAGAGTTTCGTGTTGGCGATTTTGTTACTTTTAACGGAACAAATTCAGGAACCATTGAGGAAATTAGTATTCGTTTTATGCAAATTCGTGAATGGTCAGGAAAACTCCTTACCATACCACACGGAGAGATTAGAACGATACAAAATTTTAATAAAGGATGGATGCGAGTTATTGAACGCATCACGGTAAGTTATCAGGAAGATCCTACAAGAGTTAAGGAATTGTTAGAAGAGGTCTGTGTTATGTGTAATGAAAAATTGGATCAAAGTCTTTATAGAGTAGAGGATGAAGCTGTTGAACCATTTAAATATGTTGGAGTTACAGACTTAAATCCTAACCTTAAATATGTAGGATATGAATTTTGTATTACAGGTTTGATTAAACCGGAAGATTATTTTGAAACTTCAAGGCAAGTAAGATTTGAATTAATGTCTATGTTCCATAAAAATCAAGTACAAATGCCAGCAGCGAATATGTTCGTTACTACTGAAAGTTTACAAAATATCCATGTGGGACAATCTTTATCAGACAGTTAATGAAAACTAGCTAATTTCTGTTTTGGTTTAGAATTTAGATTTGCAAATCAGCAGACTTGAATGAACTGTATGGGATATCTCCTAAAAAAGAGCTGAAGGAATTCAGTTCTTTTTGTTTGTAGTATTTAGAAATTTCTTAATGTTATAATGGTAGTTGGTGATGAGAATGAACATAGATGAAAAAGAAATGCATCGTTTAGAAGCATTAAAAGAAATTGCTGAGTTACTAAATGAAGCAACAAACTTACAGGAAATGTTAGGAAAAGTGTTACATACATTATTACAAGTTATGAATTTACAAACAGGGTGGATATTCTTTATTGATGAAAGTGGAAAGCATCGTATGCTTGTAGACCAAAACTTACCCCCAGCTCTTACGTGGCAGGAAAAGAAGCCGATGTGTGAAGGAGATTGTTGGTGTGTAGAACGTTTTGTGAATGGAAGATTGGAAAAAGCGACAAATATTATTGAATGTAAACGAATAGAGGATGCGATTGAATGTAATTGGGGAGAGACCGAAGATGTTACACATCATGCGACAATCCCGCTAAGATCTGGATCAGAGAAATTTGGTTTATTAAATGTAGCCTCGCCCCATAAAACACATTTTTCTGAGGAAGAGTTAGCGTTATTAGAAGCGATTGCATTTCAAATTGGAACGACAATACAACGTATTCAATTAGTTGAGAAAGAACGAAAATATGTAGTAGTAGCTGAAAGAAATCGACTTGCACGTGACCTACATGATTCCGTTAAACAATTGTTATTTTCAATTATGCTAACAGCGAAAGGGACTCTAAATATGACGAAGGATAGAGACTTGCAAGAGA
>NZ_JBFUIN010000498.1:0-2331 GCF_056401855.1 Bacillus sp. P4_D3 | reverse complement strand
ACTTAATACCATCCTTCATTTCCTGTAACAAAGTGATATCTTTCTTTTCTGCTTCGTTTTCAAGATCTTTCGGAAGAAATAACAATACACCTGCGGCAAGTAAAAAAGCGATACCAGTTATTATTATTGAAATATAGATTCCAAAGCTGTGAAAAATAAATGTTCCAATAATCGGTCCTAACACCATAAATATTGCAAATATCGTTTGATATAATGACATGGCTAATTGAATTTGTTCTGTCGATAAATGTTGTTTAAATAATTTCATTCCGGATGGTTGGGAAAACTGTGAAAGAATCGCAGATATGAGCGTCACAAAAAACACGATTTTCCACGTACCAAACATTAGAGTGATCAATACTGCGAACACTGATATAGAACTTAAAGTTTCACACCATATCATTGTCTTCTTCGGCTTCCATCTATCCGCAAAGGTCCCACCAATAAAGGAGAAGATAAAAATCGGTGCAAATTCGGCAACTGAAATCATCGAAATTGCAAAAGCATCACCTTTCGTCATTTCCATAACATAAAGTAATACTGCAAAGTTCCGAACCCATATTCCAATTTGTAAAAATAATGCTGAAGCAAGAATTCCTTGCACAAATCGATTTTTTAATACTTGTGATACCCCCTGATTTTGATTCGTTTCTGCAGTCGTCGACATAAAAAAGCCTCCTATTTCGTGTTCTAAATAGGAGGCAGCACAAATCATATGAAAAGACTATATATTCGCAGCGCGAAACACATCCCTTTTCTATACATGTACATACTAATCCTATTCAGRAGAATATTTCGTTTTTTAACGAAGATCTCTTGCAAATAGAATTAGTTGATCATTGGGATGTTTTCACCCTTCCGTTTCGAATTTAAATAACACATACATACTCTATGTAAAACATTTTCAATGTATGCATGTCTCATTTTAACTATTCTAGAAAGTCAAAGGCAATTCCTCTAAAGAACGCATTAAATAGTTTCCTTGCCATTTAATATCTTCACGATCGCCTTTTATTTGTAGTTCAGGCATCCGTTTAAACATAGTAGTAATAGCAATCTTTGCTTCCAACCTAGCAAGTGGTGCTCCTAGGCAGAAATGACTACCATGCCCAAAGGCAATATGACGGTTATTTTCTCGTGTAATATCAAATACTTCTGGGTTTTCAAATACTGTTTCATCACGGTTTGCTGAAGCTAATGCGATAATAACCATATCTCCTTTTTGGATTGTTTGTTCGTGAATTTGAAACGGCTCAGCCGCCCATCTTGCAGTTGTCACCTCAACTGGAGAATAATAACGCAATCCTTCCTCAATAGCTGAATCAATTAATTTCGAATTATCTTTTAATAACTGTAATTGCTTCGGATTTTCAAGAAGTGCTAATACCGTATTTGTTATTAAATTCACTGTCGTCTCGTGTCCGGCTACAATTAATAACATGATCATTGAATATAGCTCTCGAGCACTAAGTTTATGCCCTTCATTTTCTGCAAGTATTAACGCACTAACCAAATCTTCTTTTGGATTTTTCCGTTTTACATCAACTATATATTGAAGATATGTAATAAACTCAGATAGTTGTTTTTCGGTTTCTTTTATTTCTTCAGGTGTTTCTGGCGATGCAATGACAGCATGAGACCAAATTCTAAATTTCGCTTGATCCTCTTTTGGAATTCCAAGCATCTCACTTATTACAATAATCGGTAATGGGAATGAATAATCATCCACAAGATTTAATGTACCTTTTCGCTCTATCTCATTTATTAAATCATCCGCTACTCTCTGAATTCTTCCGTCTAATTGTGAAATCATCTTTGGTGTAAAAGCTTTTTGAACTAAAGATCGTAACCGACTGTGGTTAGGTGGATCCGAATTTAACATATGCGTTGTTAAATGATCACTATTGTCAACAGAAAGAAACATGTTCATTGTATCTTTAGAAAACACATTATTTGGATCTTTTTTTAAGCGATTATCTTTTAAAAGTGGCAGGGCATCTTCATATCTTGTAATGAGCCATTCTGTACCAATCTCGACTTTATTAACAAATAAAATAGGTTGCACTTTTCGCGATTCTTTATAAATCTCATAAGCATCTTCTTTAAACTGAGCAGAAGCTAAATTAATGCCATCCTCTATTTTTCGGCCAACCTTATTTTTAATTGACATTACATTCCCTCACTCTCAATTGTTTTTAAAAATCAACCCAACATTTGAATTATACTTCAATAAGAACTGAAAAATTGTAAATTTTCAATTAAAACCTTACTTCGAATATTGAAAAATAAAAAAGTGAGAGAGTAAAATCATTCTACCCTCTCACTTCCCAT
>NZ_JBFUIN010000497.1:0-2332 GCF_056401855.1 Bacillus sp. P4_D3 | reverse complement strand
ATGTTAAACACTGTATTCCTTAACAACATTTCGGTACAATACAACTACAACGATTTTAAATGAGGTGATGTTCATGGCAAAGCGCTATGAAAATATGGATAATGTAAGTACAAAAAAATCAATTCGCTCCTTCTTACGCTGGCGTAAAGAGAGAAAGCAAAACAAAAAAGACTTTTCTTTCCTAGTAGAACAATCACCTGTTAAACAAAGTAAATTTCTGCTAAATAACTTTGAAAAAACGACTGTCACATGGATTGGTCATTCAACTTTTCTCATTCAAACGAACGGCTTAAATATTTTAACAGATCCAGTATGGGCTAATAAATTAAAGTTAGTTCCACGACTTACTGAGCCTGGGCTCACTATAAAAGAACTACCTAAAATCGATATCGTTCTTATTTCACACGGTCATTACGATCATGTAGACTTTTCATCTCTTCGTCAACTAAGCGATGATACTTTATACCTAGTTCCTATTGGGCTAAAAAAATTATTTACTCGTAAAAAATTCACCAATGTAGAAGAATACAATTGGTGGGAAAGTACAACAATTGATGAAGTCTCTTTTCACTTCGTACCTGCCCAGCACTGGACGAGAAGAACATTATTTGATATGAACACCTCTCACTGGGGAGGATGGATCATTGATAATATAACTTCTTCAGAAACCATTTATTTTTGTGGTGATAGTGGTTATTTCCAAGGATTTAAAGAGATCGGCAAACGTTTTTCAATCGATATTGCACTTATGCCAATTGGTGCCTATGAGCCAGAATGGTTTATGAAAGTGTCTCACGTTTCACCAGAAGAAGCTGTGCAAGCCTATCTAGATATAAAAGCTACACATTTCATTCCCATGCACTACGGTACTTTTGCTTTAGCAGATGAAACACCAAGGGAAGCAGTAACACGACTACGAAATAACTGGAATTTACGAATGCTACCGTGGGAACAACTACATGTTCTCTTTTTAGGTCAAACTTTCACTTATAGCCCTATTGTCCCAGATAAAGAACCAGTAAAAATCACAGAAACTTCTCATGTATAATAGAACTAAATTTTCTGAGTAATTTACCATATACTTCAAAAAATCGAAAAGGGTGTTTTCCATGAAAGATTATTTACAGACTCGCTATATCATTAGCGGAAGCGCCTGTATTTCCCTTCTCATTTCTTACTTCATATACACATAAAAAAAGCTACTTGAAAATTCATTTCAAGTAGCTTTTTTATTACTCTGCTAAATACATAAAACCAATTGCTCCTGGTCCTGTATGAGTACTGATAACTGGTGTTGTATAGAAAATCTCTGATTGAGTGAATCCATTCACTTTTTCAACAGCAGCTTTTACACTTTCTGCTAAAGGAATTGCTTTAGCATGTGGAATCGCAACAGCTTTCACCACTTTTCCAGCAGTATCCTCCTCGAATATTTTAGCCAATGTTTTTACAATTTGCCCTTGGCTACGTACTTTCGTTACCGGATTATATACGCCACCTTCAAGGCTCGCAATAGGTTTAATATTAAGTAATGAACCGATAAAAGCTTTCCCTTTACCGATACGTCCACCCTTCACTAAGTTCTCTAATGTATCTACGACAACATATAAACGAGTATTCTTTCTTACTTCATCAATACGTTTTAAAATATCTTCTAGTGAGCATTCTTCTTTTGCCATTTTTGCAGCTTCAATTACTTGATATGCTAAAGCATGTGTAATAAATTGAGAATCAACAACTGTTACTTTTGTATCTGTCATTGATGCAGCGCTATTCGCTGTTGCGACAGTACCGCTCATTCCACCTGTCATATGAATAGAAAGCACTTGGCTTCCGTCTTCGCCTAGCTTGTCATACATTTCTACAAATGTACCCATAGCCGGTTGTGATGTTTTTGGTAATTCTTCTGATTTAATCATTTCTTCAATAAATTCATCCGGTTGCAAATCTACACGATCTAAGTATGTTTGTCCATTTACAGAAATRGATAATGGTAAAACATGAATATCATACTTCTCAATCACTTCTTGAGTTAAATCTGCCGTTGAATCTGTTACAATTTTAATTTTTTGCATATTATATTCTTCCCTTTCGAATACGCTCTCCCTGTTATTATACTAGCATTCCTGATGCTTTCAACAATTTCGAATAAATTTCACCAAATTAATTATATTTTTATACCTAAAATAAAAAAGACAGAGCCTACCTAACTCTGTCCCTGCTGTATATTATGCATTCTTTTCAAGAGTATTTGTTTTATATACATTTGAATAATCATTCCACTTCAAACAACTCTGTAAATATTCACGGAAAGAGTACGAGACTCTTGGGT
>NZ_JBFUIN010000496.1:0-2351 GCF_056401855.1 Bacillus sp. P4_D3 | reverse complement strand
GTATCTTATCTTTATATGATTATTCTTAACAAATACTTAGCTTCTCAATCCCAATTATCATTATACCCTTTCCCTTTTTCAAAAAAACAATGAAATCTCCCACTAAAACTCAATAAAAAAAGCCTCAATCATCACAAATTTGAATTGAGACTTTTTTCTTTCTATTATATATACATCTATTGTTGATCACATAATTTTGTATCATTAACTACAGAAGTTCCTTCAACGGTAACTGTATGAAAACAATCATTTACACGAACTGTAACAACATTATCTTGTCGATCAATAATATGATATTCATTAAATTCTTTATTTAGAGCACTACGAATTTGTTCTCCTTCATAAATTGGAATACCGTGTGATAAAACCCAAATAAGCCCAGCGATAGCAAGAATAGTTTTCATACGACCTACCTCCTTGAGAATAAAGTGAACTTTTAATCAGTGGTGTTTTCAGCCCTACTGATTATTAGTTGAATCAATTGGGCTATTATGCGGGATAAGTTCATTTCGTTTATATTATGTTTATGCTAATTGTGACGGAATTGTGACAACTTTTTGTCTCTTTAGACGAAAAGTTGAAACAAAACTTTCAAAAAGGACAATTCTACTTACGTGAACAAAAAGGCTATGGAGAATTTCCTCCATAGCCTTTTTGTTGAATTTTATTAAACGACCATTTCACTATGCTTAATCTTAAGCGTTTCGATTTGAATTGTAGCATGTTCAATATGGAACTCCTGTTTTAACATAGTAATAATATTTTGAAGCACTTCTTGATCGTCCTGTTTTTTATCGATCATTACATGGACACTTAATGCATCTAATCCTGATGTAATTGTCCAAATGTGGAGATCGTGTATATCACGTACACCCTCTACTTCTTTAATAGCTTGCTTAACTTGTTCTATCTCAATTGAAACAGGTGTACCCTCCATAAGTATATGAATGGAATGTTTTGTTACTCCCCATGCACTCTTTAAAATTAATAGCGCTACAACCACTGAAATAATTGGATCTGCAATATACCATGAAAATAACGACATAAGTGCACCAGCTACTAACGCACCAACTGAACCTAAAGCATCTCCAAGAACATGTAAATACGCGCTACGTAAATTGACGTTATTTTTCACATCACCTTGTCTCATAAGAGCCCATGCACTAATTAAATTTGCTAGTAAACCAATTGATGCGATTAACATCATCGGACCACTTGCTACAGTTGGTGGTTCAAAAAACCTTCCAATCGCTTCCCACACGATAAGTCCAGCTACAACAAATAATGTAATACCATTAATTAATGCCGCMAATATTTCAAAACGATAATATCCATACGTTTTTGTAGAAGTAACAGTTCTAGCTGCTAATCCAATGGCAATTAAACTTAATAATAACGAACTCGTATCACTTAACATATGTCCTGAATCAGATAATAAGGCTAAACTATTTGTAACTAGTCCTCCAAAAAATTCAAGAAACATAATAATTGCCGTAATTACTAATGCCGTAATTAAACCTTTCTTATTCCCTTCTCTACTCTCTTCAAAATGATGATGCCCGTGGGAATGCCCGTGAGTATGCCCATGATGTTGGTGACCGTGATGATGTCCCATATAAATTCCTCCTTTTAATCTTGTTTTATCTTTAATAATTCTTATATTGAATTTTCACTTTATTTATAAACGGCTCTTTTCTTACTTGAATTGAACTTGTTGGACAGCCGTCACTAGCTGCCAACATTGCTTTCAAGAAAATTTTTGGGATTCCCATTATTCCTTCATTGTTATCTAATACACCAAATGATTTTCCTTTTCCATCTAATTGATATATATCAGGAGCTACGGAAGCACATAATCCACATGACCCACAATTTTTTTTATTTACGACAGTATAATGTAACAATATAAATCACCTCCGTTATCCACATACAATACATAGGTAGGGTATATTAAACCGTTTGTTTTATACCCATTTTCATTCTTAAATAATAATGACATATCGGTTTTAAATCGTTATCAAATTCATAAACTAATGGTGTTCCTGTTGGAATGTTTACATATTCTATATCTTCATCTGAAATTTGATCTAAATATTTTACTAAAGCTCTTATTGTATTTCCATGCGCTGCAATAATCACTTTTTTCCATCTTTTAAATTAGGGGCTATTTCTTCATCCCAATATGAAACAACTCGTTTTTCTGTATCTTCTAGATTTTCTGTAAGGGGAAACTTATTATCTTTTAAATCTCTATACTTCGGATGTGCCGCTTCATATCTCTCATCATCTTTTGTAAGAGCTGGTGGGCGTACATTTGTTGAACGTCTCCATAAAGTTACTCTCTCATCACC
>NZ_JBFUIN010000495.1:0-2360 GCF_056401855.1 Bacillus sp. P4_D3 | reverse complement strand
TTACATGGAAACGTAAAAAAAAAATATCTGAAAAATAAAAAAAGATTGACAAGTATATTGAGAAACATTATCATTTCGATGTAGATACAGAAAATGAAAATCATTATCAATAGATTGGTTTTGTTTCCTTTTCTATAATTAAGTAATAGAAAACACACTTGACCAATTAGTTTAGTAAGTGTATTATTTTTTACATCATAATTGATAATGAAAATCATTATCGTTTATGTTGTTTAATGAGATTAATTTTTATATGAGAGGATAGAGGAAATGAACTTAGGGGAATTTGATGGAAAAACCGTTTTAGTAACAGGTGCCGCTCAAGGTATAGGTAGTGTTGTAGCAAAAATGTTTTTAGAAAGAGGAGCTACAGTTATTGCGGTTGATCAAAATGCAGAAGGGCTTAATATGTTTTTAAATCATTATGCATCAAATGAAAGTCGTATTAAGACGTTTCATTTAGATGTGAGTGATAGTGTCACTGTTGAAGAGGTAGTAGAACGAATTGAAAATGATATAGCGCCAATAGATATATTAGTAAATGTTGCAGGGGTTCTACGTATGGGAGCGATTCACTCTTTAAGTGACGAAGAATGGAATAAAACATTCTCTGTCAATACTACAGGAGTTTTCTATATGTCCCGAGCAGTAAGTAAACATATGATGTTAAGGAAGTCAGGGGCAATTGTTACAGTTGGTTCAAATGCGGCAAATACTCCGAGAATGGAGATGGCTGCGTATGCTGCATCAAAAGCTGCAACGACGATGTTCATGAAGTGTTTAGGATTAGAACTTGCAGCATACAATATTCGTTGTAACTTAGTTTCTCCGGGTTCTACTGAAACTGAAATGCAAAGATTACTATGGGCTGATGAGAATGGAGCTGAAAATATAATTGCTGGTTCTCAAAATACATATAGACTCGGAATTCCTTTACAAAAAATTGCACAACCTTCAGAAATTGCTGAAGCAGTATTGTTTTTAGCTTCAGATAAAGCAAGTCATATTACAATGCACAATTTATGTGTAGATGGCGGAGCTACATTAGGAGCTTAATAAAAAATTCAGGAGGTTATTATACTATGAATGAACTTACAGCCGTAAAGGAACTGTCAGAAAAACTTTTAGAAGATTATAAGACTGAATCTTCATTCTTTTTTGCTTCACCAAATCGAACGATATTGGCAGAAGGAGAGTTTACTACAGTAAAACATAGTGAAATCGAAAGTTTTCCAGAGCTTGTAAAGGCGGTATTAAGTAATGCCAAACAGGATGGAAATCCAAATCCTATCGTTGTAGGAGCTTTGCCATTTGATCGTAGAAAAGAAGTTCAACTTATTGTACCAGAATATTGCAGAATTACTGAGCGTTTACAGTTAGAAAAAACAAATGAGATAAAACAAAATGAGAAACTGGCATTTGAAATGACACCAGTTCCAGAGCCTGAAGTTTACATGAATGGTGTGAAGCAAGGAATAGCAAAAATTCAGGACGGAGATTTAAAGAAAATCGTGCTATCTAGATTGTTGGATGTTAAATCTTCAGAGGTAATTGATAAACAAAAGCTTCTTCGTGAATTAGCAGAACATAATAAGCACGGCTACACATTTGCTGTTAATTTACCGAAAGATGAAAACGAGAAAAGTAAGACGTTAATTGGAGCAAGCCCTGAATTACTTGTTTCACGTCATGGTATGCAAGTAATTTCTAATCCGTTAGCTGGTTCAAGACCACGTAGTGATGATCCAGCAGAAGATAAAAGAAGAGCAGAAGAATTACTTTCTTCTCCAAAAGATTTACATGAACATGCGGTAGTAGTTGAAGCGGTTGCCGCTGCACTTCTTCCGTATTGTCATACATTACATGTTCCGGAAAAACCATCAGTTATTCATAGTGAAGCAATGTGGCATTTGTCTACAGAAGTGAAAGGTGAACTTAAGGATCCAAATACTTCTTCTTTAGAATTAGCAATTGCTCTTCATCCTACGCCAGCAGTTTGCGGAACTCCAATGGAAGAAGCGAGAGAGGCTATTCAACAAATTGAGCCATTTGACCGTGAATTCTTTACAGGAATGTTAGGGTGGAGCGATCTAAATGGAGATGGCGAATGGATTGTTACAATTCGATGTGCTGAAGTGCAAGAGAATACACTTCGATTATTTGCAGGAGCTGGAGTTGTTGCTGAATCAAAACCAGAAGAGGAGTTAGCGGAGACATCAGCTAAATTTCAAACAATGTTAAAAGCTTTAGGGTTAAGTGATAATTCATTGAATGAAAAGTAGGGGGAAGAAAGAATGTTAACAGGTTATACGGAATGGCCAAAAGAATTAGTAGACCGTTATCGAGAAGAAGGTTGTTGG
>NZ_JBFUIN010000494.1:0-2366 GCF_056401855.1 Bacillus sp. P4_D3 | reverse complement strand
ACAATACACAGTAGAAGAGGAACATGTTCTTTCGCAACAAAAAGAAAGTGAAATAAAAGCTCAGGAAGATCAAGTGAAAAAAGAAATTGAAGCGCAACAAGATCAGGTAAATAAAGAGAGCGATTCAAAAGTGAAAGTAGAGGAAAAGGCAGAAACAGTAGCTGAAATGCAACAAAATCAGCTAAAGAATGAAGTGGAAACGGAAGCTACGAAAGAACAAACAAAACAAGAGAACGTGATACAGCAAGAGCAACCATCAAAAGTACAAGCAGCTCCAAATAGTTTTCCTGATGTTCCTGGTTGGGTAAAGCCATCAGTAGACTATCTTATAAATAAAAATGTATTGTCAGGTATGCCTGATGGTACGTTTTCACCAAATTTAGAGATAGATAGAGGGGCAGCCGCAACAATTATGGCTAAAATATTGGATCTTCCTATCGATCAATCGGCAAAGCCTTCTTTTGATGACTCAAAAAAGCATTGGGCAGCTCCGTATATTGCGGCTATAGAAAAAGCGGGTGTTATTAAAGGAGATGGGAACGGGAAGTTTAATCCTACTGGAAAGCTAACGAGGGGCGCAATGGCTTCTATGTTAGTAAATGCATACAAATTACAAGAGAAAGTGACAGGGAATCCTCCAACAGTATTTAACGACTTAAAAGAGCATTGGAGCGAGAAACATGTAAACATCCTAGTTGAATTAAGTATTTCAAGTGGATACGGTGATGATAATTGGAAGCCTGATCAAACGATTACTCGTGCTGAAACTGTAAGTTTAGTTGCTCGAACAGATACTTCAAAAGATAAAGAGTTCAAACGTAAACAAATTCAGATGTCCAAATCTTTCTTTGCTTATCACGATGCATCATTATCTTCAGGAATCGCTTTTGAAGGTGCCCCGCAAACTGTAACAGTGTATGAAGAAAGAGGAGATGGCTGGGTTAAAATCCATACATATCAAGGGTTCAAATGGATCTTATTAAACGAGAAAAGAATTCATATTAATAGAGAATTTTTCACATATGATTATCCAGCGGACTCGGCGAATGTACTTGTAAAATATACAGCGCAAACGGTGACAGTAGTTGAAGAGAGAGGTACGTGGTTGCGTATAAGAACTGGTTCAGGTCTACAATGGATGAATATGAATGAATCTAGAACAGTTATTGATAACTTAAAAACGATCCAAAATAATCAACAGGTCATCTTAGTTACAACAAAAGGATATAATACAAATCAAGCTCAAGTTCGTACATTTGAAAATTCAAATGGGAAATGGAGAGAGCAAAAGAATATAAGTGGATATATTGGGAAAAAAGGTTTTGCAGTTGAGATGAGTGAAAGTGGTATGAGTTCGCCAAGAGGAAAATACACAATTGGTGCAGCTTTCGGTAGACAAGGGAATCCTGGTACGAAACTTCCCTTTATTAATTTAACGCAAAATCATGTTTGGGTAGATGATTCTACATCTCCATACTATAATACTTTACAGGAAAAGCCTGTAAGAGGTAGATGGAAATCAGCTGAAAATATGTATATTCCAGCATATGATTATGGATTCGTAATTAATTATAATACTGAATCACGTACACCATACAAAGGAAGCGCAATCTTCTTCCATGTTTCTACTTCATGGACAGAAGGGTGTACAGGTGTAGATAAACAAAATGTTATTGATATGTTGAGATGGATCGATCCAGGGAAAAATCCTGTTATTATTCAAACTCCTGAACATGAACTGACAAACTATTAATTTGATAATCTTAAAAAATCTTTAGGTGTAAAATTTATACGGCATTATTTTAAGTCTACTTTAATTAGTAGGCTTTTTTTATTAGTGTACGAAATTCTCGTTTCAGAGTACTGTTTACTTTTTGACTTGATGATAATGAGGCGAGATCCATTGCATACTCTTATGAAGAATCCTTATTTACACTAAGGATTGGAATCGTATGGACGCCTTAAAATATAGATGGGGGGAAAATAATGTAAAAAAACTATTGTATGTTTTAAAACCTTATGTTACATTTATATTACAAGAGAGTTACAAAACGTAACTTATGTTACAGTTTGTTTTCTTTTGTTTTTCGGTATGTTACGAATTGTAGTTCGTAGCCAATCAACCGAGAATATGTAAAATTAAAAAAATAGCAAACTAAAAATAGTTTTTCTATGTGTATAAGAGTGTGTGTAGTAAAGAGCCTGAGTGAGAGCTTTATGCACATTATTAAAATTCCTTTCTGTCTTAAAAGAAGAAGACTACCAACTATTTAGGAATTTTAAGTAATGATAGTGAATGAAATGTACTTCTTTTCCAACACAAAATGTAGTACATAGTTTACTTTCAGTCTAATTACTACACAGAC
>NZ_JBFUIN010000493.1:0-2382 GCF_056401855.1 Bacillus sp. P4_D3 | reverse complement strand
CAGCCAAGACAACCTTGTTTTAAATTAGCGAAGAAATATAATATTCCAAAGCTACCATTATATTTTCAAGATACAGGATACACAGGTTTTTATTTTCGAGTATTAAAAGAAGGGTGGATATTACCGGTAGATACTTTGAAATTGTTGAGGCCTGATCCAAAAGGTGTGTCAATTTCGTTTGCGAATCGCATAATGCATAAAGAAAAACAAAACTCTGAAGGATTAAAAAGGATTTTAGAAGTAAATGCACTGTCTACTAGTTGGAGAAAGACGTTTGAAAAGCGTATTAGGGGTGAAGAAATAAGTACGAAGGAGCGACTTGAAGGAACAAAATAATAAGTGAATAATATTTTTATAAATGGTGCATTTCTATTAGTAATAAGTTAATTAGAAAGCACCATTTGTATATAATAAACTTATTAATATTCGAAAATCTTTATATGAGTTTATTTGACTTATTTTTAAATAGTCAAAACAAAAAATAAATTAGACTATTTTTTTATGTTTTATGATAATATATTGATTTGAAAGGCCTATTATTCTAGGAGTAGGTCATATAAGTATATCTAATTTAATGGAATCGACGTATGGAGGGACAATATGGGGAATGTTGATAATTTTGCAAATATTATATTAGAAGAACCGAAAAGAGAGCAGTTATTTCCTTTATTTGAAGAAGTGTTTGGGATTACRAGTCAAACATTGCATGATTTTTCAGCGAAAGGATATTGGGATTATACATATAAAGCATTATCATTTTTACAAGATGATAAAGCGATTGCAAATGTTGCGGCATTTTCACTTCCGCTTTTAATTAATGGTGAAAAAATAAATGCAGCGGGTATTCAATCAGTAATGACACATCCGAATTATCGTAGACGAGGATTAATGAAACAATTGTTTAGTAAGATGATAGAGGAAATTGATGAGCAATGCGAGTGTGCGGTCTTGTTTACTGAAAATCCGGAACTATATAAACCATTTGGTTTTCAAATTGTGCAAGAATATTTGATGACGGTATCATACGAAAACAAGAGTGATAAAGATTCTCAACTTAAAAAGTTAGATTTTTATAATGAAGAGGATAGACAATTAATACATGAGATTATTGAAAATGGCCAAAGGCTTTCTAATAAATTTTCAACGTTAAATTACCGCTCTTCGTTTTATTTAAATATGTATGATTCAACATGGAATGAAAACCTTTATTATTCAGAGAAATTAGATGCGCTGATTGTTTTTACAGTAGAAAATCAAAAATTAAAATTATTTGGAGTATTTGCGCCGGTAATTCCGATTTTAGATGAATTATGTGAGGAAATCTCTGGGGAATTTACGGAGATTGAATTTTATTTCTACCCAGATCAATTAGGAATTGATGATGTACAATATACAGAATTACAGACTAGTAAGTATTTAATGGTTCGAAGTAATAAAGAATTAGATTTTAAAGGTTATAAATTCCCGGTATTAACTGAGTTTTAAATATTAATTTAAATGCTTTTTTATGGAGGAATTATGAAAACATCATATATACCAAATCATATTGAGCAACTTACTGTAATGAACGCACCTAAATTTTACAAACTTGAAGACAATGATACATTCATTGTCCATTCGAAAGAAGAAACAGATTTTTGGCTGAAAACCCATTATGGTTTTGAAGTAATGAATGGCCATGTATTTTATGATGAGATAATGACAGATTTTCAGGCTGAAGTTCAATTGCGCATGAATCCAAATGCGACATACGATCAAGCGGGTTTATTTGTTATGATTTCTGAGAAGTGTTGGTTAAAAACATCTTTAGAATATATTCCTGAGGGCCCATCACATTTAGGTGCTGTCGTAACGAATAATGGCTATTCTGATTGGTCAACGCAAGACTATCCAAATGAGTTTGCTAAGCAACAATTAAGTTTTCGAATCATTCGAAAACTTGGCGATTATACAATATATGTGAAAACGAGTCAGCGATGGGAACAAATAAGAATCGCTCATTTGATGGAGGACATAGGTAATGAGCCTGTTAAAATTGGTTTTTATACGTGTAGTCCTTCTGAAAATAATGGATTCGAGACCGAGGTTTTCGATTTTAAAATTGAACAAATATAGATGGGAAAACCGCATTCTTACTAAATGAGAATGCGGTTTTTATTAAGTTAAAGAGTATTCACATCAACTGGCAGTGAAAATGCCTGGTAGATTAAAGTTCCATTTTATTGACTAAAAATGATTTAAAACTTATCATTTAATAATGTTAAATATTAATTTGCATAATATAATAGGACTAATGAAGAAATTACAGACTATATCACTTAAATAAGGAGGAATATGAATTATTCAATGGTAATTTCATGAAAAAAGGAGATTATGTATGAA
>NZ_JBFUIN010000492.1:0-2384 GCF_056401855.1 Bacillus sp. P4_D3 | reverse complement strand
AACTGTATAACGTAGTTACGTCTGCACCTGTAATAGCTTCCTCGATAAATCCATTTAATTCCCCTAAATCCTTTTGACGCTTCGCAAAGTTTTGGCCACTATAAGCAACTAGTTTTTTTGTAACGAAAAACATAATAGGTACTGTAATTAAAGTTACAATTGCTAAAATCCAATCTAATGAAAACATCGCAATTGTTACACCTATAAATGTTAACGCTGATGAAATAATTTGTACAACACTTTGTGTCAAAGCTTGATTTAAGTTATCAATATCATTTGTCACACGGCTCATTAAATCACCTTGAGAACGTACATCAAAGAATCGTAGAGAAAGTGTTTGGATTTTCTCAAAAATATCTTGTCTTATTTTTTGTATAGTCTTTAATGCAACATTAATCATTACAAATGTTTGTAACCATGTTAACAATACGGTTATCCCATATATTGCAATGAGCAGCATGCACATTCTCGCTGTCCCGCTTAAATCCTTCGGTACAATGTATTCATCAATGATGACCCCCATATAATATGGCCCAAGTAAACCTAGTAATGTCGTGATAAATACAAGAATAATAACGAACATAAGAGATGCTTTTTGATACCCCATGTAGTTCCATACTCGCATTATAGTTCCTTTAGTATTCTTTGTTTTTCCCGTTTTCGGATTGTTACGTCCACCTTTATTTCCAAATTGTCCTTGAAAATTACGCATGCTCTTCCCCTCCTTCTTGCTGCAGGCTACCACCTTGGGAAAGATAAATTTCCTGATACACTTCACAAGTTGCCAATAAAGCCTCATGCGTACCATTTCCAACTAATTCACCGTTATTCAAAACGAGGATTTTATCAGCATCTATAATAGAAGATATTTTTGATGCAATTAAAAATGTCGTTGTGCCACTATATCTTGTCCTTAACGCTTCCTGTATTACAGCTTCTGACTTCGCATCAACTGCCGATGTAGAATCGTCTAATACAAGAATAGATGGCTTTCTCACTAGGGCTCTTGCAATAGATATACGTTGTTTTTGCCCGCCAGATAGATTAGTTGCACCTTGTGTTAAGTTATATTGATAAGAGTCTTCCAGCTTATTGATAAACTCATTCGCACAAGCAGATGAAGATGCTAATTCCAATTCATCATAAGTTGCATCTTCTTTGCCATAACGTAAATTCTCTTCTATACTGCCTGAAAAAAGGAGTGCCTTTTGTGGAACGAAGCCAATGGAGGCACGAAGTTTTTGCAAATCGTATGCCTTCACATTAAAATCATCTATACATATTTCACCTTGATCAACATCGTAAAGTCGTGGCAATAGTTTCGCCAATGTAGATTTACCACTTCCGGTCGATCCAATAATCCCTATTTTTTCACCTTTACGTACGGTAAATGAAATATCTTTTAAAACATATTCATCATTTTTCGTATAACTATAGCTAACATTTTTAAACTCTATATTACCATCCACTTGTTTTGGTTCATATACGTCGCCTTCAGTTGTAATATCAACTTCAGTATGTAAGACTTGTTGTACACGATCAGCTGATGGAAAAGCACGGGCAATTTGAATAAATACTATACTAATAGACATAAGTGACATTAAAATGATATTTAAATAGTTAATAAAAGCTAAAATGGCCCCTACTTGGAGTGTACCGTTAAAAACTTTCTCGCCACCCATCCATAAAGTTGCTACAATCCCGCCATTTACAACTAGCATAATAATTGGCATCATCAATGAAATAATTTGTATAGCACGAATATTTATTTCAGTTAAACTTATATTAACTTTCTCAAACTGTGAGATTTCATATTTTTGTCTTACATATGCTTTTATAACACGTACACCGGATAAATTTTCTTGTAGCTTTGTATTTACTTTATCTAATGCTTCTTGTACTCGTTTAAATGAACCGCTCGCTTGACCTGCAATCCATACAATTGCAACTAATAAAACGGGTACCACAACAAGTAAAATTGGAAATAGTTCTCTCGCTGTTACAAAGACTATAATGATACTTCCAATAAATAATAACGGTCCACGGACAAGTACACGTAACGTCATCGTCATTGCCGCTTGAATAGATGTAATATCATTTGTCACGATTGTTAATAATTTACCTGTTCCAAATGAATCACGATTTTTGTTGGAAAATGTTTCTATTTTAGCAAACACATCTTTTCGTATGTCTGTAGCGAAATTAACAGCAGCTTTTGTAGAATACATCATACAACCAAGTCCTCCAACTAAACCGATTGCTGCTGCCCCTATCATAAGAAGTCCCATTTTTATTACATAATTCAAATCCCGGTTTGCAATTCCAACATCAATAATATGTTGCATTATTGTCGGTTGAATTAAGTCCATCGCAACCTCAAGTAC
>NZ_JBFUIN010000491.1:0-2394 GCF_056401855.1 Bacillus sp. P4_D3 | reverse complement strand
AGATAATTTAATTGCACCATCCATACGATGAAAATACGTATTATGCATATTCCTCCCTCCTATTAGCCTCAATATAAAGTTTCACAAACTTTTCTGGAGTTGGAATTCCGCTTAATTTAGCTAGTTTTATTAATGAAATCTCCCGTAGATTAGCTCTTTGTAACGTTCCTTGATCCCCTAATACAGCGGATACAGTATTGTCCGCAATGATTTTCCCTTCATGCAGAACTACCGCTCGATCTGCGTATTCTAAAGCAAGATTCATATCGTGTGTGATAATAATAAAGGATATGCCTTTTTCAGCTAGTTTTCTAATAAAGGACATAAACTGTTTGTAATGGTAATAATCTTGTCCAGCTGTCGGCTCATCTAATATAATAAGTTTCGGGTTTGTTATAAGTACAGATGCAATAGTAAGCCTCTTTTTTTGTCCGTAGCTTAATGCCTGAATTGGCCAATTACGAAATGGGTATAATCCACAAATTCTTAAAGCTTGTTCGACTCTACTCTCAATCTCATCTTTAGAAACTTTTTTTAATTTTAATGAAAATGAAACTTCTTCTAAAACAGTGGGCTGTGTAATCATTTGATTTGGGTTTTGCATAACGTAAGAAATAACTTCCCCGCGTTTACGAATAGACCAAGAATTTATATTTTCTCCATCGAATATTATTCTCCCATTCTTTGTTTTATTTATTCCTATAAGAGTATGAGCTAATGTCGATTTCCCTGCTCCATTATGACCCAATAACGCTACTATTTCTCCCTCTCCTATTGAAAGGTTGATATCTTCTAAGGCCGTATGTTTGTTATTGTACGTAAATGATAAATTTTCTATCTTGCATAAAGCTTTTTTAATATATGTGTTTTTTGATGAAACTTGCTTCTGCATCCAGTTCTTTAATAGGCTATGAACGCCTGCATTACGAATATTTTCAATTGGAAATACCCTAACATTATTACTGTCAAAATTTAATTTCTTTAGCGCCTCTATATAAATAGGTTCTCTTAGCCCGATATTTGGTAATATATTAGATGCTAATATTTTATCCGGTGAACCCATCRCAACAATTTCTCCTTCATCGATTAAAATAATTTTGTCTAAATCAAGGTTTAAAATTTCTTCTATTCGATGTTCAATAATTACAATTGTTTTATTATATTTCTCATGAATATCTTTAATGAGTTCTATAGTATTCAAACTACTTGCTGGATCTAAGTTAGCTAACGGTTCATCAAATAATAATATATCTGCATTTGTCGTTAGCAGACCTGCAAGAGAGACTGTCTGTTTTTGACCTCCTGATAATTCATGAGGACTTTGTGCATGAAAATTCTGCATGTTTACTTTTTTTAAAGAATCATTAACAATTTTTTTCATTTCATTTTGATTTACACATTCGTTTTCTAATGAAAATGCTACATCTTCTTCGACAGTAAGACCAATAAATTGTGAATCTTGATCTTGTAATATTGTTCCTACRTGTTTACTCTGTTCAAAAATACTTCCCTCTCTCGGATCCTTTCCAGCTATTAAAATATTACCAGTACTAATCCCTTCGTAAGAAAATGGGATTAGCCCATTAATACAATGAGCTAATGTTGACTTACCTGAACCACTTCTTCCAGCTAGTAGTACCTTTTCCCCTGGATATATATGAAATGTAATTTCTTTTAAAGTAGGCTGTGCGGCATGCCCATATTGAAAGGTAAATTGTTCAAAAGATATAATTGGTTGCATGTATACATCCCTACTTTTCAATTTTTAAATGTGTATGTTTCTTATTTGCTTTAGCTAGACCAATCGTGATTGGTAATCCAAGAACTAAAAATACGATAATGTCTGAAATGGTTGCTCCTAGTACTTGTATAACGATTTTGTCAAACGGTTCTCCCATCACAATAATATCGAATGCACCAGCAAATATAATGGCAATGACAATTCCAACTAACCCCGCTATTGCAAAATAAGAAATATCACGGTTATTATACGCTCCATTTTTCACACTGAAACCAGTTCTTTTTTGTATAAGACCCATTGAAAATCCGATAATCCCCGAACTAAACACCCATCCCCACCAAATACCCCAACCAGCGATTGTATCTGTAACGGTATGACCAATAAGCCCTATTAATAGTCCTGCTACTGGGCCAAATAACGCACCAAAAACTGTTAAAATAGCCAATGCTGGTTTAATAAATGTATTGGGTGCGATAGAAAATCCCCAAAGCCCTAATACCCCGTATAAAGCTGCTCCAATTCCGATTGCTACTACTAGTTTTGTCGTTAATTTGTTCATTACAATTCTCCTCTCCTATTATCCCGCTTTTAATACTCTATATTTATTTTGAAAATGAATTATGCATCGACACTTCCTTTCTATACAACAAAAA
>NZ_JBFUIN010000490.1:0-2394 GCF_056401855.1 Bacillus sp. P4_D3 | reverse complement strand
GTTAGACGGTGTTCAATCTATCGGTGTTGTTACACCTTACAGGGCGCAGTCCCGCTTTTTATCAACGTGTATTAGAGAAATGTTGCAGAAAACTAAATATCAACACATACCAGTTTTAGCGGCGACAGTTCATAAGTTTCAAGGGTCCGAAAGAGATATGATGATCTTTGATACGGTTGATAGTTACCCACAAGAACGCCCTGGTGTGTTATTCTTTGATCATAAAAACCATCGTCTTGTCAATGTAGCAGTAACGAGAGCGAGAGGAAAGTTCATTCAATTATCAGATTGCCACTACATGCGTAAAAATCTGTCGAGAAAACAAGCGTTATCGCAATTAACCGCTCATATAGAACGTCACGGAGATGTGTATGATCGGACGACATCAAGACAAGTGTGGGAGCGAAAAATCTCGAAACGATTACGTTGGTTTATGGAAATGAATCTTGAAGAGCCGAAAGGGCTATTAAAAGATATTTTAGCGGCAAAACGAAAAATTATCATTTCCCTTCCAAGTACAAGGCAAGTTGATAAACGAGTATGGCAAGCGTTAATGCGTACGAATGCGCAAATAACAGTTTATAGTGATGGACCAGTTCCATTAAAAAATATAAAGTTACAAAGGCAAAATAAAGCATTCCCGTTTATAGTAATCGATGATGAAATCTTTTGGGCAGGAGCACCTCTTACATCTCAAATGATGTTTGAAGGTAGTATGGAATTTCCGTACATATGTGCAAGAATGCAAGCACCTGAAACAATTGGTGTATTAAAAGGGTTTTTAGATATTCGGTAAATTCGGATAGGAATTCCTTGACTTTTACTTGGAATAAACTTAGAATAAAAATAATTTAATATAATTTTATGAAAATTCTTATCACGAGAGGTTGAGGGACTGGCCCTATGACACCTCGGCAGCGGATTCTTTATGAATACTGTGCCAATTCCAGCAAGGTAACTTGAAAGATAAGAAAGAAGCTCATTTTGACTGTATATGCCAAAGCCTCTTTCTATCTTTTAGAAAGAGGCTTTTTTACGTAAAAATAAAGGGGGAAGAAAAATGGGAGCGACAGGAGTAACGTCACAAAGAAAAACAATTGAAGAGAGTATAGAAAGAAATAAGGAAAAGTACATAGAAACAAGTCATAATATTCATGCGAATCCGGAGATTGGTAACCAAGAATTTTATGCATCAAGAACGTTAAGTTTATTGCTAGGTAGTGCAGGATTTCAATTGCAACATAATATAGCTGGTCATGAAACAGGATTTATCGCGCGAAAAAGTTCGGGGAAACAAGGACCAGTTATCGCATTTTTAGCCGAGTATGACGCTTTACCAGGACTCGGTCATGCGTGTGGTCACAATTTAATTGGCACAATTAGCGTTGCAGCAGCGATCGCGTTATCAGAAACGCTTGAGGAAATCGGCGGAGAAGTTGTCGTGTTCGGAACACCAGCAGAAGAGGGCGGGCCAAATGGTAGCGCAAAATCGAGTTATGTGAAAGCTGGCTTATTTAAAAACATTGATGCGGCGCTTATGATTCATCCGAGCGGAAAAACAGCTCCAACGAGTCCATCACTAGCGGTCGATCCACTTGATTTTCATTTTTACGGAAAAACAGCTCATGCAGCGGCCTCACCAGAAGAAGGAATTAACGCATTAGATGCGATTATCCAGCTGTATAACGGTATTAATGCACTTCGCCAACAACTTCCGTCAGATGTGAGAATTCATGGTGTTATTACTGAGGGCGGAAAAGCACCTAATATTATTCCTGATTACGCTGCAGCAAGGTTCTTCATCCGCGCAGCAACGAGAAAAAGATGTGCGGAAGTAACAGAGAAAGTAAGAAACATCGCACAAGGGGCAGCGTTAGCAACAGGCACAAAAGTGAAAATTCATCAATTCCAAAATGAAATCGATGAACTACTCGTAACAAAAACATTTAATGACGTCGTAGCGGAAGAGTTAGAACTACTAGGTGAAGATGTAAACCGTAAAGAAAGAGTAGGAATTGGCTCAACAGATGCAGGAAACGTAAGCCAAGTCGTACCGACAATTCATCCGTACATTAAAATCGGTCCAGACGATTTAATTGCGCATACGAATGAATTTAGAGAAGCAGCACGTTCAGAACTTGGAGATAAAGCGCTAATCACATCGGCAAAAGCACTAGCAAATACAGCGTATCGATTAATTACAGAAGAAGGTTTGTTAGAGAAGGTGAAGGAGGAGTTTAGGGAGGCGCGGAAGAATCAAGGATAGGGAAGAAGGAGAATTATACTCGGGATTTTTTAGTAGGAAATTGAATGAAAAAAGAACCAGCCTATGGCTGGTTTTATTATATTATAAAAGAATTTTTCCACATACACTTCATATTTCTACCTTAGTAC
>NZ_JBFUIN010000489.1:0-2396 GCF_056401855.1 Bacillus sp. P4_D3 | reverse complement strand
GCTGTAAGTGGTTTGTATATTTGGTAATAAAAAGAAGAGATGCGATAATTAAACTCAGCAAGCTCTAATTCTTCAGGTACATATTTTATAAGTTTTTCAGCTTGCTCAAAGTGTTTTTTAGCTTCATTATAGTCTGCAATAATCGTGTTATGAATAGCTTTGAAGAAATTATAATAATAGGAAAGAAAATTATTTTCTGGTATTGGGAAAGAATCAATTTTATTAAAAGCATCTTTATTGATATTTAAACCATCTATTAAAACAGTATATCTAAAGTTAAAAAGTGAATAATATAATTGCAGGTTTGTATCTTCTTCTGAACCAGATATTCTATCCTCAATCTCTTTTTTTAGTTTTGTTGCATGGACAGTTTGATGTTGTAATATAGCTAAATACCAATCATTAAATAGTTTTGTAACTTGTTCATTACCTTGTAGTTGAACGTTCATAAAATCCCCTCACTTTTTGAATATTCTTATAAAACATATTATCAAAAATAATAATATTTAGAAATGGGGTTTTATATTTCTCAATATTTGTTTAGTGGATTTATTATTAAACAAATTGGAATAAAGTTAGTTTTGTTCTTTAGTTTAAGGGAGGGGAGTGTGGAATATAGTAAGGATAACTATAAGATGCTTCAGTCTGTCTTTTTAAAAGGGAAGTGTATAAAAAAGGTGTGTTCACACAATTTGTATGAACACACCTTTTTACATATTAAACAATCACGTCCCACAAAAAGTACGATAAGGGCGATTAGTCGGCGCTGGAGGCGTGCAGTAATCCGCTTGTTCTTGAGAATATTCATAAGGATTTGCTAAAGCTTGAAGAAGTTTCTCCATCACGCTATAGTTTCCATTTTTAACCGCTGCTTCAAGTGCTTCTTCTACTCGGTGGTTTCGAGGGATGATTACTGGGTTGTTATTTTTCATTAATTTGTATGCATCATCTTTCGATTCTTTTTGTCTTTCTAACCGAGATTGCCATAGCTCGTACCATTCTTTAAATTCGGGACTTTCAAATAAAGGTGCATTTTCTAATGTAGTGTCAGTTAATGCACGGAATGTATTTGTATAATCTGCTTTATATTTTTCCATTGCTTTTAAAAGTTTCTCAATAAGTGATTGATCTTGCTCTTCATTGCTAAATAGTCCTAATTTCTTCTTCATTCCGAGGAACCAATTGTTTTCGTACTGCACGCTAAACTTCGAAATTTCATCTTGTGCAATCTTTAGCGCTGCTTCTTCATCTTCGTGTAGAATTGGCATTAAAGATTCAGCTAATCGTGCAAGGTCCCATGCAGCCATATATGGTTGATTTCCATATGCATAACGACCTTGGGTGTCAATAGAGCTAAATACTGTTCCTTGGTTATAACTATCCATAAAGGCACACGGACCGTAATCAATCGTTTCACCGCTAATCGTTATATTGTCAGTGTTCATTACGCCGTGAATGAAGCCAACGAGTTGCCATTTTGCGATAAGGCTTGCTTGTCTCTTAATAACTTCTTGTAGTAATGAAACGTATGGATTTTCAGTAGATTCAATTTCTGGATAATGTCTTTTTATCGTATAATCAGCTAACGCTTGGAGATCCTCGATTGAGCCGCGAGCTGCCGCGTATTGGAATGTTCCAACACGTATATGACTACTTGCAATCCTTGTTAAAATAGCTCCAGGTAGCTTTGTTTCGCGATAGATTGGTTCGCCAGTTGAGACTACTGCTAAACTGCGAGTAGTTGGAATATCAAGTGCGTACATTGCTTCGCTAATAATATACTCGCGTAGCATAGGACCGAGTGCAGCACGGCCATCACCGCGGCGTGAATATGGAGTAGGGCCAGAACCTTTCAATTGAATATCAAAGCGTTCGCCTGAAGGAGTAATTTGTTCTCCAATCAAAAGGGCACGACCATCTCCTAACATGTTGAAATGACCAAATTGGTGCCCAGCATATGCCTGAGCAAGTGGATGAGCTCCTTTTGGAATAGTATTACCAGCTAAAATGGCAATTTCAGCGTCCTTTTTTAGTTCCTCAGGATTAAAGCCAAGAGATATTGCTAAAGAATTATTTAGTTTAATTAACTCCGGTGAGCGTACAGGAGTTGGGGGGATTTCGGTGAAAAATGATTTGGGCAGGTCAGTATAACTACTCTCTAAATTCCAACCAGTTTCGTTTTTATTAGTCATCGTATCTCCTCCTTTTTGTGTGTTTTTGAAATTTGAATTGTAATTGGTTTTTAATTATTTTCTTGTACTTATATGTATTCTGTGTGAGGTTAATTAAAAATATTATACGTTTATTGTAAATGATCCCCTTGAAATCTATTGTAAGGACTTCATTACATTGTGTCCATTTAACTGTCATAAAAACAAAAAGAGCCTTCGTTATAT
>NZ_JBFUIN010000488.1:0-2402 GCF_056401855.1 Bacillus sp. P4_D3 | reverse complement strand
CTTTAAATATGTGTTACATAATTACAATTTAATTGATAATGACTATGATGTTGCAGTAGCATATGCGGGACCTATGGACTTTATTAGCTATTTTGTTGTAAATAAAATAGCTGCAAAAAAGAAAGTTCAATGGATCCATTTTGATATTACAAAAATCTCTTTTAATAAAAAATTTTCATCTGAGATATATAATAAATTTGATAAGGTTTTTGTGGTTTCAGGTGAAGCTAGAGATAGATTAATTGATATAGTACCTTCTATAAAAAAGAAAACAGAGGTATTCCCGAATATAATTTCTAAAAAATTAATTGGTTATCAAGCAAAGGAAGGTAAGGGGTTTAATGATGAATTTGCTGGATTAAGGATATTGACAGTTGGTAGATTAACGGATGAGAAAGGTCAAGATATAGCTATACGAGTGTTAGGAAGGTTAATTAGCGATGGATATAAAGTAAAATGGTATTGCGTAGGAGAAGGGGCGTCAAGAAAAAAATATGAAAAGTTAATAGATGAATATCATCTAAAAGATAAATTTGTTTTATTAGGTATGGATTCTAACCCATATCCTTATATAGATCAATGTGATATTTATGTACAACCATCTAGGCATGAAGGGTATTGTATAACTCTTGCTGAGGCTAGGTGTTTATGTAAACCTATTGTAACTACAAACTTTGCTGGTGCAAAAGAACAGATTCAAGACGAGAGAACAGGTCTGATTGTAAATGCAAATGAACATAGCATTTATGAAGCGGTAAAAAGGTTGATAGATAATCATGAGCTACGCAATTCGATTTCAGAAAGTTTAGTCAATGAGGACTTTAATTCAGCACGCCAAATGAAAAAAATATATGAGTTTTTATAAAATATATATTCAATTGAGTAGATTTATAAGGTACAAGTATAGAAACCTGAAGGATACAACATCCATTAGATTCTTAATAACGAATAAACCTCATAAACATAAAGTTTGGAGTTCTTATGATATGAGAAAATCTACTGTATTGTCCCAGTGAGGAGAGGTACATTTCGAGTGATAACCTAGGTTTAAGGGGAATGTCAAATAAGAAAGGTAGTATTAAAATGAAAAGTCAACTTAAAGCGGGTGCAATATTATCTTACGTAGCATTGTTTGTTAATAGTGCAATATCTATAATATATACCCCTATTATGTTAAATATACTTGGACAATCAGAATTTGGTATATATAGCTTAGCCGCTTCTGCAGCAGGGTATGTAGGAGTATTAAATTTTGGATTAGGTAATGCAGTAATTAGATATACCGCGAAATATAGGGCACTTCAAGATGAAAATGGCTGTTCAAATTTATATGGGATGTTTTGCATCATGTACGGGATATTAGGAACTTTGGCACTAATAATAGGTACAATATTGACTCTGAATGCTGATAGGATATTTTCAAACACATTAAGTGAGGGTGAAGTAAATACATTAACAATTTTGATGGGGATAATGGTAATAAATATATCTGTAGGGATAGGACTAGGTTTTTTTAGTGTGGTTGTATTAGCTTTTGAAAAATTTATTTTTCAAAAAGTTATAAGCATAGTAGGATCCATTGCAACCCCTCTTATAACGCTACCGCTTCTTATAATGGGACATGGGTCTGTGGCTATGGCAATCATAACTACAATTTTAAATTTTATTATAATATTAATTAATATATATTATTGTTTTAGAGTTTTAAAAATAAAAATAGTATTTAAAAAGATTGAAAAAAGTGTATTGAGAGAGATAATTGTATTCTCGTCATTAATCTTTATAAATTTAATAATAGATAAGATATATTGGTCTACAGATCAATTTATTCTAGGGGTATTTAGTGGGGCAGCAGCAATTTCAGTCTACACAATAGGAGTCTCGTTTACAGGGTATTTTTCAGGGTTTTCTACGGCAATATCAAATGTATTTTTAAGTAGGGTTACAGGGATGGTTACTAGGGAAGTTAATGATAAAGACGTGTCAGATTTATTTATTAAGGTAGGAAGGATTCAATATATTATATTATCATTTATTCTAAGTGGATTTATTGTTTTTGGAAAAGAATTTATTTATTTATGGGTTGGAAGTGAGTATAAAGATGCTTTTATAATAGCGATAATCATCTTAGTTCCTATGATAGTATCGCTAGTGCAAAGTATGGGGGGAATAATACTTCAAGCCAAAAATATGCAAGCATTTAAGTCATTAATTTATGCTATTACATCTGTAGTTAACGTGCTTGTAAGTATAATGTTTGTTCAATGGTGGGGAGCTATAGGCGGGGCTTTGGGGACAGCTATGGCATTCACTGCAGGGAATATAATTATTATGAATGTTTATTATTGGAAGAAGATTAATATAGATATACCAAGGTTTTGGAAAAATATTTTTTATATGAG
>NZ_JBFUIN010000487.1:0-2406 GCF_056401855.1 Bacillus sp. P4_D3 | reverse complement strand
GATATAGATAGCGATGTGTTGTTACCCCTAATAATTATTAATACAGAATTAAACCTGTATCCATTGAGCATTTCTTCCTCTTGAAACTAACTTTATATGACCAAGCGGCTACAAGGAAACTAGCGTTTTACTAATTGTACTTTCGGCTATGTTTGGATAAAACGTTACGAAGATTCTCTTTAGTAAGAGGATTTTGGGAGTTAAGTATAAAATTAAAAATTTGTTCAATTTTAGTATGTTTATATTTAGAATCCAAAATTGACCGATTCCTAATATACTTAGGAACCGGTAATATTCGTATATTTACTAAAGAAATAAGATTCCTTCATGTATTACGCTTTTTTTGGGAATTTTGTTGTTCTTTGTTTTGCCCATTTGATACATTTCTTTTCAATTAAATGGTATGAAACTATCGAAAAAAGTATTGTCATTGTCATACATAAAGTAAGAAGGAAGAAGATAGGTATCTTTGTATATAAAAGTTTAAATAGTACCATCATGATTGGAAAATGACACAAATAGATACTGTATGAAATTTCTCCTAAGTATACAAATACACTCTTATTTAAAAATGCTTTTACTTTTAGGTTACTCATGGCCATTATAATAAATATACTAACACCGATTACGACACCCCAATCTTTTAATAAGAAAGTAGTATCATTACGGGACAAACCATAAATTAAAATGGAATATAAATATAGAATAATCCCTAATGCAATAAGAAATCCTTTATTAATTTTTTTCATATTCCTATATAAGTAGATAAGCTTTTCCTGATGCTTAAAAAGTAACATTCCAACCATAAACATCGATGTGAAATGCAGTGTATCGGCATAACCATTATAAAATCCCTCAGCTTTCCCAATATGCAACATATTAAGGAAAACACTAATTAAAGAAAGGCTCAAAGCAAATAGTATCGTTTTCTTCCAACTCAGTTTATAAAAAAGAAGGAATAACAAAGGAAACACAATAGATATACGCATTTCTTGAGCCAATGACCAGATAACTGGATTATAATTTTCCGTAAAAAAGTTATTAAGAAGCACAAAGTGGTTTATAATATCTAATGTTGTTATCGACCCTTGCCATCTATCATAGAACCAATCCCGTAGTCCTGCCACTTCATATGGCGAAAACAAAATAAATAAAGCAAAGGTAATGATTATCCAAAAATAATAAGGGATATAGATTCGTACAAATCGCTTAATTAAATATCCCCAATAATTTGTTTTTGAATGATAAAGTGCCATAGATAACACAAAACCACTTAGTACATAAAAAACGATTACAGCTTCTCCACCCGCCCATAAAAACCTAAGCGGGGAAAATTTAATAGAATTAGGCAACGATGGTAGCATTAAACAAAAATGTCCAAATACCACTGTAAGTGCCGCTAACCCTCGTATGGAATCTAATTCTTTTATTCTCTTACTCATAAAATGTTCTCCTTGTAAATTGTAGATTTTGCTGTTAATAAAGGCCACTATACTAGTGTAGTGGGAGAATTGTACATATTGTTTCTTTAAATTCCTAATATAAGCAGTACAAAGTCAATCTATGTATCTGTTTTAGGGAACTTTCATATTTAGGCATAAGTTATATAATAATAGAAAGAAAAAAGAAATCTCATTCTATAAAATCGTATTGTCGTTTAGAAAACATTTTAAAACTATTTTCTAAACCCTTATTATAGTCTGTCTGTTTATCCGTCCATTGAACGCCCTTATTTCCAGGCCACCCTGAGGTATTTGCAACATGTTTTAATAGCTCTGCTCCTTTTAAATTCTGCTGTAAACCACGGTTATATGCATTTGTCATATTAGATATTGCAATTCGGGTATTCGTTTCTACATTTTTCAAATCTTCGTTTGTTAAATCTTTAGGTGCTAGTCCACCTCGATGGAGCTGAAACAGTCCAAATGATGTGCCCTGATCTCCGACTGCATTTTGATCAAACTTACTTTCATGGAATGCAATAGATAAAGGAATCCATGGTGGCATACCGTGCTCTATTGATATTTGTTGAATTGTGTCTCTTACTTTAGCTCGGTTAATATGATGGTCATATGCGTATTTTGTAAGATATAGCCCTACTGTAAAAACCAAAATAAATACTCCGATTTTTATTAATATCCCTCTCACCAACGTCACCTCACTTGTCAGTATTAAAGATTTTCACTAGTAATCATATGTTTTTGGGAGATCAACTCGTAATCGTGTATCATTTTATTATTCTTTGTTTCATTAATTACCGATTTTTAGGTGAAATTATTAGGGGTTCTCTCCATGTAACATTCACTTTTATCAATTTCAGTACATTTTTTGTAAGAGAGAAAGTTTGTACCATCCATAAAAATCGTACTTTTTTCTCGAATACTTTGTTTGTTATTCGATTGAAAT
>NZ_JBFUIN010000486.1:0-2407 GCF_056401855.1 Bacillus sp. P4_D3 | reverse complement strand
TCTTAGTGATTTATTACTTGGTAGGTGCTTATGAGGGGCTTTGAAGGGGCTTATATAGTGTTTTCATTCCCCTCTTATCTGATGTCTAATTACAAATGTCTCCAACAATCTTCATACATTGCAGACAGCCATTATGATTCACCTGCTCATATTTACCGGAAAACAAAAAGCACTTGTTGCCTTCGTAGACAATTCAGTGCTTTAAGGTTGAAAGTTTATAAATAAAAGTGTCTATAATCGACATAGTTGATTGAAATACAATTCTGTTACATTTATTTTAGTAACGATAATATGATACATACCGAATTATCTACAACTGAACGTTCTGGTCGAGATTTCATTAACACTGTTAATCCAATTAATGAAGTGACTAGCGTTTGTGCCAATGCTTTAGCATTCACATCACTTTGCAGTTCTCCAGACTGAATACCTTTGGCGATTAATTCTTGAAATATAACTGAAAGATACATTTGATGTTCTCTAGTCAACACTTCAAATTTTTCATTATGAGGGGCAATCTCAACCATTGTGTTAATACAAAAACAGCTATGACCTATCGTAACTTATTACGTTCTGTTCTCTTATTATTTGTAGAAGAAAGGATCTTACGTATTCGCGGAATATTAGCATTGCTTATTTTTACTTCCTTCAGTATTTTATGGACTTCATTAGTTTTACCTCTAAGTGCTGCACCATATAATCTATCACATACAGCTATCGGAGCATTTGGTCTTGCTGGAGTTGCTGGTGCATTAGCTGCCACTAAGGCCGGACAACTCGCTGATCGCGGATTCGGAGAAAGAACTACTGGCATAGCCTTATCCTTATTATTACTTTCATGGCTCCTCATTAAATTAATGAACCCTTCTCTATTCCTACTAGTTATCGGCGTTATCCTTTTAGATTTAGCTGTGCAAGCTGTACATGTCACGAACCAAAGTATACTTTTCACAGTGCGTCCTGAAGCGAGAAGTCGGCTCACTGCTAGTTATATGATTTTTTATTCTATCGGCAGTGCTACAGGTGCAATTCTTTCCACAAACATTTATGCAAGCTACGGATGGAACGGAGTTTGTATATTAGGTGCATCTGTTAGTGCTTGTGCTCTTTTATTCTGGGCAATGACCTTACGACGATCATCACAACTAAAAGAAGACTAATTCATAAGTATATTTTTTAATATGTGTTTTTCTACAAGACTATAGAATACCCTTTACTTTTTAAAATAAATCAACGGCATTTTCATATAAAAAATGCCGTTGATTCCAAACTTTTATGTATGTGATTCGCCATTTCATGATAATAGATCATATACTAGCGAAATACGTCTATTACAAATTACCTTTAACTTGTCCGACAATCTCATTTATCGTATTTCGATCAAACTTATCACTAATTTCGTATGGCTTACGATCTCCTACTAATTGTACCCCTACGATGTCTTTGCGGTCCTTACCATATTGCACTTCAATAATAGATCCGCGCTCTATTTGTTTCCAAATGTAACCTGCTTCATCTTTATTATCTAAAATAATACAGTCCTCAATATTTTCATCGATCCCAATTAACTTGTTATCATCCATATATCCAACCTCGTATTGTAGACGTTCTTTCGCTTTTCCGCTTACTAATATGCCTTTGCTACCGTATGAGTAATCCGTATAATCCTTTTTCTCCGCTTGTACCGCTTTCGGCTCTTTTGCTTCAGTTTTTTCAGCAGTTCCACAACCCGTAATAAGATCGATTGGTATAACCACCGTTAATACTACTCTAGTAAATTTCTTTATCACTTATAACCAACCTCACATGCTTAAGTTTAAATTGCATTTATTACCTTATTAAACAATAACATGATACTAAGTAGACAGAACCAAAGATAACCTATTATTTACATACTCACACTTTAATTAAGGACTATGCCATTTAAACCTAGTCCCTACATAACTTTAACTTTGCTTCACATACTTAATTGTATTGAATGACGTCTCATTAAATAATCGCAAGTTTTTCCCATCATAATCTTGAACTTTATATGTTATTTTCTTTTTTTGAATTGTATCTTCTACACTGTCTACTAAACGTTTATTGAGATGTAAATAGATTGTAAAAGCTTCCTTATCATACTCCCAAGTTCCTTCAATATAATTCTTTTTCTTTGGATACTCACCTTTACCATATGTTTCAAATGTCTTATCACCTTTTAGAATGAGTGACATATTGAAACCGTCTGTTCCTTGGAATCCCCAGTTACCGATTAACTCCGTACCATCTTTCACATTCTTCATAACGTTATCCGTGTTAATTCCAGCTTTCTTATCTAACTCTTTCAAATCTTTCATAGATACTGTACCGTCACCGACTTTAATATCCCCTTCAAGATCTTTGAATGCTTTAAGCCAGTAAATAT